>NZ_JBMNDS010000150.1:0-9618 GCF_052543295.1 Streptomyces sp. SAS_270 | reverse complement strand
TCAGGAGGCCCTACTTGTATGCGCCCAGCACTCCACGATCACCTGATCGGGACTCCCGTTCGATCTACCAGCCTCAAGATCGGAACGACAACAGCTACTAAGGGCGTGGGGACCCCGCAGTGCCGTCCCGGGCGGGAAGGTGGGGAGCCGTGTACAACCTTCAGGGGTGCTGGTGTGTCAGGTGGGGCGAGTGAGTTTTGATGCTCGTTTGCTTTGCAATCTCCGCCGTCCGTCAAGGAGTTCTGTTGCACAGAGCAGTCACGGCCGCGGTCGTGCTCGCCCCTCTCCTCGCCGTCACTCTGACTCCGGTGACGGCTTCCGCGACTGCCGGGTACAAGGGGGCCAACACCGCTGCTGTGCAGGACGACTTCAACGGTGACGGTTACCGGGATCTGGTCGTGGGCGCGCCCTTCGCTTCGAACGGCAGCGTGGAGCAGGCCGGCGCCGTGGTCGTCCTGTACGGGTCGGCGTCCTCGGTGAGCACCGCGCGCCGGGCGGTCATCACGCAGGCGACCTCCGGGATCCCGGGGGAGCCGGAGGAATGGGACCGCTTCGGTACGACGGTCGCCAGCGCCGACCTGGACCGGGACGGGTATGCGGATCTGCTCGTCGGCACCCCGAATGAGGCCGTCGGTGGCAGCCAGGACCGGGGTTCGGTGACCGTCGTGTGGGGCGGGCCCAGCGGGTTGCAGGGCGGCGCGAGCATTGCCCCGCCTGCCGGGTACGGGGACGGCAGAACGTACTGCGGCTTCGGAATGTCCCTGGCCACCGGCGACATGAACGCGGACGGCGCCCCCGAGGTGGGCGTCGGCTCGCACTGCGAGGGTGCCTCCTTCATCGGCCCCTTCACCCGCACCGGCAAGCCCGCCTCCAGCTACCGGGAAGGGCGTGTCGGCGATGTCCGCGGCGTGGTGATGGGTGACGTGAACGGTGATGGCAAGGCGGAACGGTTCTGGCTGCCCGGGCCCACGACCGGCGACCTGCGCGGACCCGTCTTCCTCGACATCTTGGACGATGTGGGCCAGGCGCCCTGGCCCACGAAGCTGCCCTACGCCGACGGCCACGCCGGTCAGATCGGCGACGTCAACGGCGACGGCTACGGCGACCTGATCACCGGCATCGGGGATGACGACTCCGACCTGAACGAAACCGGCGCCGCGCACCGCGGCGGTGAGGTCCAGGTCCTCTACGGCGGTCCGCAGGGCATCACCACCGACCAGCGGCCGAAGGTCTTCCACCAGGACACCGCGGGCGTGCCGGGGACCGCGGAGGACGGCGACGAGTTCGGCCACTCGCTCAGCGTCGGAGACGTCGACGCCGACGGCTACGCCGATGTCCTCGTCGGCTCTCCCGGCGAGGCGGTCGGCACACGCGTGTACGCGGGGACAGCTGTCCTGCTCCGCGGTTCCGCGACCGGTCTGACGACCACCAGAGCCGTCGGATACTCCCAGAACACGGCGGGTGTCGCCGGAACCGCTGAGGCCGGTGACCAGTTCGGCGCGGCCGTCCACCTTGCCGACCTCAACAAGGACGGCAAGGCGGAGGCGATCGTTGGCACCCCCGGGGAGAACAGCGACGGCTGCCTGTGGAGCGTCCGCGGTTCGGCCACCGGCCCCGTCCTGAGCGGATCGGTCAATCTGTGCGGCAAGAACGCCGGCATCACCCTTGCCAACGACACCAGGGGCTACTTCGGAGCCGCCCTGACGAGCCCACACGTCTCTACCTAGTGGCGGTGTAGTGGCTCGGGCGGCTCCAGCCGGGCACCGCGGCCGCGGATCGGGGGCGTTCATCGGTGATGTCCTTCGGCGGGTGCTTGCGGGCGCCGCGCCGCTAGCGGTTGACGGAGTCGGCGGTGACGCCGAGTTCCGCCGCGCCCGGTGGCAGCCGCAGGTCCGCAGGCGCCGGCGGAAGCAGGCCGCCGCCACCGGCGGGATCACCGTGGAGACCAGGGCCCGCTTCGGCTACACCGCGCCGGTCGGCAGCACCGACGACGGGCGCTTCCGCCGCCTGACCGTCCACCTTCCTCCGGCGTACGCGCAGCGCCTGTTCGACGCCCGCGACGCGGGCGCCAGCGACCAGGAGATGCGCGGAATCATCGCCGACGGACTCAAAGAAATCTACTTCCAGGACGGCGGCAGCCGCGCCACGGGACTCTCGGACGTCGCCATCAACGACATCGACTACCTGGACCTGGATTTCTGAACGGGAGCCTGCTTATGGCGAGCATCGGGTCCTGTGTGAGCCGTGGCGCAGTAGTTGACACGAAGGCAGGCTTGTTGTCACTCGGGGGTGTCGGCCGACGTGATGGGCCGGCGTCCGCCGCAGCAGGCCACCATTGCTGTCGCCGTGGAGTTCAGGAAGATCGTGAACCAGGATGACCGGTCCACCGCGTCGATGGATCCGGTACGAAGCGGCTCTTCCCCGGCCCGCTTGAGGATGTCGACGCTCTCGGCTGCCCCCTCGACCGTGTGGCCACGCTTCAAGGAATGGTGCATTCGACGCCGGAAGACGCCCGCGTGCCGGTTGGCGGGGACCAGGCCGTCCCAGACGACGAAGTCAGCCCCGGCGATCAAGGCGTTGCGTGCAGGCCCGCATGCCGGGGTCTGTTCGTGGAGCATGGCGATGAGGTCGTCGCGAGTCACACTGCGCCCCGGTGACAGAAAGACCGACAATCCACCGTGTGTGACACCTGCAGCGCCTCTCTGGTGACAGTCCGACTGCTTCGACGGGGTTCCGTCGCAGGCTATCCGGCGCCGTCAGTGACAACTACCGAGCCTCCGCACAGTCCCTGAGACTGAGCTTGTCCTACGGTTCTAGCGCGGGCTCACTCCGGTCATTCGTAAAATCGATGAAGCCCGAGGACTCCGGGTATGGCAGTCAGCTTGTCGCCGTCTGATGGCTGAAAAAACTTGGCCGCTCGGAGTCCGTGACGGTCACAACCTGCGCGGTCACCGGCGCGGGCTACACTGTCACCCGACGCTGACGTCACCCTTGCCCGCCCCGGATCTGGCTGAGCAGGTCCAGCCCCCGCCGGGCCCGTTGTTGGCCGTAGACCAGCACAGAGGCGAGAATCGTGCACGCGCCGATGGCGTAGGTCCTCGTCGATTCGGGTAAGCCGATCTGGCTGACCGTCACCGCTGACCCGACGGTGATCACCACAAAAACAGCGATCCGGAGTGCCTCCCAGTCGCGTACGACCTCCAGCCCCGTCAGCTCCTCATTGTCGAGGAGTGCCCCGAGGTGACCTTGGACGTACCGGTCGGCGATCTTCATCAGGAGGCGTGCGAGCTCGGGGATCGCTGCCGCGCCCTCGACATCGATCCGCGCCTCGGCCTGGCGCAGTGCTGCCACGACGAGACCGGCATGGTGCTTGAGCTGTCGGCGGCGGTGGGAGCGAACGGGCAGCCGCTGCGAGGTGCGATGCATGCGGTTCACCATGCGGGAGGTGATCCTGACAGCTCCTGCCAGAGCCCGGGCGGAGTCGGCGCGGCGTGCGCCGCGACTGTAAGTGTCTGTGCAGCGATATACCGCCCGTTTGATGACCACGACGGGGAGCAGCTGGCGCGCGGCACCGTCGATCCACTTCGTCCGAGTTGAGGGTGGGGCGCCCGCGGAGCGGAGCAAGGCCAGCAGCACGGCGGCAAGCAGCAATGCCGCGGCGATGTTGATCGTGTTGAGGGAGGGCATCGACCAAGAGCCGGTGAGGAGACCCCAAATCTCTGCAGGTTGCCGCAGCTGCCCGTCATGCCTGGTTGACGAGTCGGGTGATTGAGCCCAAACACAGAGAAAGAAACCAAAAAGAGTACAGATGGTGAAGACGGCAGGTTGGCTGTCCACTACGCGCTCCTGGAGCCAAACGCCACTGCGCAAAGCCGCCCTGACGCGCAGGGGCGCCGGTGGTAGTCCCAGCCTTCGGAGGTCGGCCTCCAAGGCCTCGACGGCTGCGTTCGCCCTCGCGATGCGGGCGACTGCCTTCCTGCTGCTCAACACCCTCCAGGACATGCCAAGGAACCTTGCCAGAACGGGTTCATAGCTGAACAGGGCCGGGTGAGACCGGAGTTCTTCTATATGAAGGCTGAAGGCTCGGGCGTCGGCCGGCGCCCCGCTGGAAAGGGATCACCTCAAGCAGCAGGCACCGCAAGGGAGTTGCCCGACTACGCCCACGAGATGCTGGCGGACGTCCTGGACATCGTCTGGCTCGGCTAACCATCCAGAGAGGGCCACACTTCATAAAGGCTGACGTACGCTCCGCGGCGTGGACTTGAAGTGGACCGTCACCGCAGTACTTCCAGTCATCACGCTGATTCTCGGCGCGTGGCTGAACCAGCGAAGTGAAGAGCGCCGAGAGACAGCAGCGCTCCGTCGCGAGGAACGGCTCCGCCAGTTGGACCGAGGGCACGTACGGTTGGAACGCCGGGAGTCGTTCGAACTGACTCACCTCGAAGAGGTCTACGACGCACTCAGCAAGGTGAACACAGCGGCAATCATGTTCCGCGTGATGCGCACATCAGGCGACGACCCAGACGTGCCTGGCCGGGATCTGTCTGAGGTGAATCGCAAGCTCGCCAGCCTGACAAAACTCGTCCTTGATGACGACATCCGGCGCAAGGTGCTTCAGGCGAGCACCGACGCTAACGGTATGGCCATCGACCCGGCTCCTCCGTCAGCCAACCCCGATTCAGCGGGGAAAGCTCAGGTGAGTCTGGGGGAGGCTCAAGAAGTGATCGCCAAGCGCCTTAGGGAGATCTACGGGCCGCGCCCCACTCTGTAGCTACGACCGCGATCCTTGAGGACTACAACGACGACGACGTCTTCGACTGACGCCTATAGGGAGCGGCGGGACGTAGGCTCTGGCGCGCAAGGTGCAGCCCTCGGCCCGCAAAGTTCAGATCAGGGTCTGTCGGCGCCCCGACAGTCACTGGCTGCCAGCCCCTGACCTTGTTACCACGCGCACGGCCGTCAGGCAGACCGCCGTCGCCGTCCCCCTGCGTCAGGAGGACGGCGACGGGACGACCTAAGCGCCGTGGCTGGGGGCTCGCCCCCAGTTCCCTCCAGGCCGTTAGCCTGAGAAGGCGCGGGCTGAGCCCGGCCTGGGGGCATCGCCTCAGAGGCAGCGCAAGCCCAGGCCCCCATCGTTTTGACCATCTCCAACACCACCTCCTGCCGATCCTTCGGGAGGAACACCCAGACCAGCCACGCCGGAGCGGACAGGCACACGATCACGAGCAAAGGGATCACGCGGGCAGCAACGAGCAGCCCGCGGGTTACACCAAGAGATGGCAGGGACGGCATCAGGACCGCTTTCGAGTCGAGAACCATGGCCGTCGCGTGTCATCGAATAGCCCGCTCGGACTATGTGGCGCACGGCCAATCTTTTTTGGCTCTCGTGACTCAAGTCACCGAAGAGAAGGCGCGGCCAGCTTGATCCGAGAACCGCCCGCCGTGAACACGACAATGGGGCGGGATTTTTTTTCGACCCGCGGAACTACGTCCTCGCTTCCAACTTTACCGCCGAGCGGAAACGGCAGGAAGACCCGATCCGCCGCCTGCTGCGAGGACTTCGCCACGCGATCCGTCGTCTGGGAGGCTCACGGACCGTCAGCGCATCTCACAGTTCATAGAGCGGCCAGACGAGCTCTCCGCCCCATGGACCCGTACGCGATCTTCACCGGCTGGCTCACCGGAGCATAGGTGTGGCCCGGCGGCCAGTGCCTGTTTCTGGTCCTTGCATGACAAGGCGAGTGTGTTCGGCGCTGGCGGGGGTTAGCCTGACGGTGCCTGCTCATTCAGCCTGGTGAGGAGACTAAGTGGCCAGTCTGATCAACTCGGTTGAGGTACGTCCGCGCGTGTCTTACCGGACCATCCAGATGGGCCCCATCTTCTTCGAGGAAGCACCGGCGGAAGACGATGTTGTCCAGATTCCGGGAGATGGCTGGAGTCTTACGTCTAGCGACAACGACTTCTACCCTTTGGTGCGCTTGGAGGTCTGGGACGGGCCTGCTGGTCAGCCGGAAGGGTCCTGGGATTACGAGCGTGTCTTCCGTTCTCCGCTGGGAGACCATCTGGGCGTCGTTGACTTGAACGGTGTTGTCTACGGGGAGATCGTTCTTCGGCCGGGGCGTTATCAACTGCGGTTGCTCTGCCGTGGCCGGGATCACGTGGAGGCCCTTGTGGTGCTCGACCCCTTCCCGCCGCAGGAACCTCATGAAGATCCCCTTGAGGTATGGGTCATCCAGATGTGGCCTGATGACTGAGTAGCGCCAGCCATCCCCGGCAGGTGGGTGGCGGATTCGGGTGAGAGCCTGTGTCTGGTCCCGTGCCTAACTGCCGCGATAGTCGTTTGAGCTTCTGATGGACCACGAGATTTTGAGTGAGGACTTCGAGCGCGGTGGCGTCGAAGCGGTGACGGCGGCGCTGGAAGACTTCGCCGGTCGCGCGACCGGCGCTGAACTGGACGCGGCCGTGGATCTGACCTGCAAGCTAATCGCGGACGACACCGCCCGTATCAAGGCCCGTGGAGATCAGGATCTGGCGGAGGTGAACCAGTTGAAAGCGCAGGTCACCGACCTTGAGTGGCAGATCAACATGCTTCTCGGCTTCGCTGTCGGCGAGTTCTTGGCCGGTGAAGACAGTGGTGCAACTCCTGCTTCGCCGGAGGAGGAAGGGCCATCCTGACAGGCTCAGGCGGCTTCGGGCAGGACGTAGCCGTGGGTGGCGTCGCGTCGTTCGGTGGGACCGGCCTTGCGGCGGGTGAGTCGCCGGGGCATGAGGGTGATGGCGGCCCACGTGATGAGTGCTTCGCTCATCTCGGGAAGGCGTTCGTGGTCGCGGCAGTGGCTGGACGACACGGTCCAACAGATCCTCTCCGAGAGCGGCCTGGACGGCATTCTCCCGATCGACCGCTGAGCGGCGCCACCGCAGGTACGGTCATCATCACGGCACCGACGACGGCACACACCACCGGACCCAGGGGGCAATGGTGGAGAACGGATCGCAGAGCATCCCGTGGGGCGGCGAGTGGCGACGTCACCTCCGCTCCGATGCCGAGATGGATCTCGTGCGCTCGTGGATGCGCCGTGTCGAATGCCCGAGTTGCAAGGCAGCTGCAGGGCGGGTCTGCCGCACCGCGGGCGGCCGCCCGACCAACGAACACCGTGCACGCCGTGACGCCGTCGGCCCCATCCCGTACACGAAGTGGCGAAAGGAGGGCCTCATCCCGGAGCAGCGGACGTACACGATTCCGGCCGTGCTCAAGGAGTCGGAGAAGGCCCGTGCCGACTTCAACGTGGACACCGCCCTGGCCGACGGTGTGGCGGTCGTCCGAATGTTCCTCGTCGACCGGCTCGGGTTGTTCCTCCAGGGCGAGGAGGCTATGGACCGCATCGACGACGCCGTGCGCAAACTGATCGAGGTCCGCGGCCCGGTGAGGACGGCCGACGTGGTCACTGTCCTCGCCAGCCAAGTGGCCTCGCTGCTGGCTGCGAACGCCGGACCCGACGGTGATCCGGAGGCCCTGTTCGACACGATGATCCGCGCGCAGATCGACATGGTCCGCAGGATGAATGCGATCGAGAAGGAACGAGCTGACGGCTGACCGGCCGGACTGCCCGACGACCTCACTGATGTAGTGACACCCACTAACCTCCTGCCGATGCAGTGCCAACGTGCACGCTGGTGGTGTCCCGTTCGAGTGTTCGAGTGAAGGGCTGAGCTGTGCCCGACCGACCTGAAATCGTCTGTATCTGCGGCTCTACCCGGTTTGTGGACGAGATGCGTGCGGTGAATCGTGATCTGACCTTCGCCGGGGTCATTGTTGTTGCGCCAGGCGAAGCAGACGAGTTGGTCACCGACAAGCAGAAGGCGGCGCTGGACGCCCTCCACCTGCGCAAGATCGACCTGGCAGACCGGGTTCTGGTCGTCAACCCTGGTGGGTACATCGGCGAGTCCACGGGCAGGGAAATCGACTATGCCCGCGCCACCGGCAAGCCGGTTTCGTTCACCGATCCCGCTGCTACGTAGTTCGCCGGGGGAGCGGCCCAAGATCCCAGGGCTACACGCACACCGGTGCGATGCCGCAGCTCGAAACCCCCGGGCATCGCACCCCAGTGCGTGTAGGACCTGGCACGGCGCTGCTGCGGGGGCGACGGTTACCCGCTCCACCCTCCGGTCGCCCGGGTCCAGCATCAATGGCTCGTCCGCCACCTCAGCGATCCACGTCAACAGCACCACAGGAGTATCCCTGCACGGCGTGGGCCCAAGCACCACCATAAGAAGCGACGTCTAATGCAGGTTGCGCGAGTGTGCTGAGGCCGTGCCGCCGTTGACCGGATTGGTTGCCGACAAACCACGCCGTGAGTGCTCGTCAGCTCTTACCATCATCGTGAGCGTGACCGGTTGCGGACTAGCCGCGTGCTGTGTCGCTCGCTCGGGGGTGGGGGAGCGCTGTGCCGGTGGTCTTCGTGCACGGAGTGGGAACGCGGGAGTCGGCGGAGCAGCAGCGTGCAGTGACGCAGCGCGACGCGTTGCTGAGGGCGGTGGTGGGGCCAGTGCTGTGCCCTGCAGACCCCGCGAAACTGGGCGTGTTGAATCCGTACTGGGGTGACCTGGGGGCCAGGTTCGCGTGGAACAACGCCTCCTATCCGCCGGGCGGAGTGGAATCTTTCGGCGCCGACGGGACAGATGACGTACGGGCGCTGGTCGAGGAACTGCCCGAGACGCCAGTGGCCGGGCCGAACCAGGTCTTCGCATCTCTTGCGCGCAATGCGCCGTCCGACGCTGTCGATTTGCTGTGGATGGTTGCCGCGGGCAGGGCGGGCGCGCGGGAGGCGGATGCGCTCGCCAGCATGGGGGCCGAGGCCGCCGCGCTCGCCGAACGGGCCGCGGCGGGGCAAGCGCCGGACTGGCCTGCCGATGCTGCGGATGATGGGGAGTTTCTGGCCCGGCTGGTGGACGCGCTGACGGCGGGCCAGGCTGCGGGCGTGCCCGCGCAGGAGAGGTTCGGTGGGGGGGCCGGTGGACGGAAGTTGGCCGTGCTGCGGCTCCGGGAGGCACTCGGGCGGGTGGCCGCAGCCGCGCCCCGTGCGGGCTCCTCCGCGCTGCGCCGGCCCGTACGGCGGCCGGTGCACGCGGCGGGCACTGCGTTCATCGGTGACGTCTTGACCTACTTCCGGCAGCGCGAGGAGTACGGGGCGCAGGCGCCTATCGCTGCCCGGGTCGCCGCCGCGATCGAGGAGGGCGCGCGGCTCTGCACCCCGACCGATCCGAGGCTGGTGGTCATCGCACACAGCATGGGCGGAAACATCGTGTATGACCTCCTGTCCCATCTCAGACCTGAGCTCGGGTGCGACGCGCTGGTCACCGTGGGCTCGCAGGTTGGCCTGATCGCCGAACTCGGGCTGTTCCCGGCCGTACTGCCGCCCGAGGATCCCGCCCGGGACCGGGCACCCGTGCCTGAGGGCGTGGGCCGGTGGATCAACGTGTTCGATCCCAACGACGCCCTGTCCTTCGTCATTGCCTCGGTCTGAGGGGCCACGAAGTTTCCGGACAGGGATCCAATAGGGTTGTCCTGAACAGGAAACGAGGAAGAAGTGGCGCCACCCAGCAAGTACTCGCCGGAGT
>NZ_JBMNDS010000149.1:0-9798 GCF_052543295.1 Streptomyces sp. SAS_270 | reverse complement strand
GCGGGTGTCCAGTAGTCACTCACCGACGCATTCAACCGCCACCACAGCACGTCTGCCAGCCACTATCCACGCCACCAGTCACCAATTGAGATGACTTCTAAGTCGGTCGCTTTGACGACAATGCCCAGCGCGAGGGTGACGGCAGCGCTGACCCCGGACAGGACGGCGATGACCGACCATGTGCCTCTGGTGTTTCCCGGCACTCCCCGCCGCATGGCCATGGCCTCCCCCGAATCTCCGCTCTGCGGGCCGACCAGCCATTTCGCCCCCGCTCGACCCGCAGTAAAGTCGTCGAGCCTACAGTTTTCCCGTTGTGTGTTTGTCGTAACCGACTTCAGTGGAGCGGTAGTTGCCGGGCGTGGGTGCGCAAGGAACCCCTCGGTCTGCGATAACGTCTCCCGCTCGCGGATGAGGATGTTCCGCCGTTCTGCCCGGGGCTGCCCGAGCGCGGTGGTCAGGGCCGGTCGGAGGCGGGCGTGGAGCGTGACGTACAGCCGGAGGAGCCCGCATCGGGGTTGTCCGTCGCCCTGGTGCACTGGGCCTTTCCGCCCACGGTGGGGGGCGTCGAATCCCATCTGTGGTGGTACTCGCGGCTGCTGGCACGCCAGGGTCACCGGGTCACGGTCTTCACCGGAACGGACGGCGCGCTGACGCCTCGTCAACCCGGTGTCGAGGTGGTGCGGCACGAAGGGCTGGACCTGTCACGGGCTTCCGCGGACCCAGGCGCGACGGAGACTCTCCGCCGTTGGTTCGCGGTGGAATTGAAGCGGCGCGGAATCCGACTTGTGCACGGCCACAATCTCCATCACTTCTCCACGGCTCCGGCGGAGGCGCTGCTCTCGCTGCGCAGTGAACACCGCCTCGTGCTCGTGCACACCTATCACAGCCTGTGGCGAGGAGCGGAGAACGTCCGCACCGCCAAATCCTGCGGACAATGGGATGTGCATTTCGCGGTCTCGGACTTCCTCCGCGACGCATGTGCACGGGAGTTGGGAATCGAGGACGTCCACCGCACCTATCTGGGTATCGACGTCGAGGCGTATCTCGGTGTGCCCGAACTCACCCATACGGAATGGACCCGGACCGTCACCGTGCTCCTGCCCGCCCGCCTGATTCCGGACAAGGGTGCGGAACTGGCGATCAGGGCCATCGGGCGCCTGGTGAGAAGAAGCCCGGAACTGGACCCGCATCTCCTGCTGATGGACACCCCCGATTCGGTCGACTTCCATGGCGAAAAGGTAGGGTTCCGAAAGCACTTGGAGAAGCTGATCGCCGAAGTCGGTCTGGTCGGCCGGGTCGCCTTCGAAGAAGCCGGAGTCGAGCGGATGCCGGATCTGTACCGTCGCGCCCATGTGGTGATCCATCCGTCCAGCTATGAAGAGCCGATGGGACTCGCCCCGTTGGAAGCCATGTGCGCCGCGCGTCCGGTGATCGCGACGCGGATGGGCGGACTGAGCGAAGGCGTCGGAGAGGACGGCGTGTACGGCTACCTCGTTCCGGACCAGGACGTGGACAAACTCGCGCAGCGGATGACTCAGCTGCTCCGTGACCCCGAGCTCGCCCGCCTGATGGGAAAGCGCGGAAGGCAGCGCGTGGTCGGTGAATTCGACCTGGCCAGGTGCTATGTGCCGGAGATGCTGCGGGTCTACCGGAACAGGCTGGAACAGCCGGACAGTTAGCGAGAGCTCGTTCCCTCGCCCATTGCGCCCTTCCGTGCGCCGGTCCCCTCTCCTCAATTGTCGGTTCGCCAGTCCTCGGGGAGCCCGAGGATCTCGACCGCCCCCGAGCGGTCGACGTGCACGGACAAGCGGTGGCCCGCCACCTGCAGCCCCTCGACGTGCAGCGGAGGGAACAGCTCCGTCGGCAGCGGGCGCAGGTGCAGCCGTCGGTTGGGAGCGTCGGGGCGCAGCCCCAGGAATGCGCTCAGCAGGGCCACTCCCGCCGCGGCGGACCAGCCCTGAGGGCGGCAGGCGGCGGGGTAGGCCAGGGGGACCAGAGGTGAACCCTTGACGCGGGCGTCGCCGCCGTAGAGTTCGGGCATCCGGTAGGCGAAGTGGGCCGCCGCGTCGAGGAGTCCGTCGGCGAGGGCGGCGGCCTCGCGATGGCAGCCCGCGTCGCACAGGCCCTGGATGGCGATGGCGGTGTCATGGGTCCACACCGAACCGCCGTGATAACTCAGCGGGTTGAATCCCGGAATGGCCGCGGAGCGGCTGCGAAGTCCCCAGCCGGAGTTGAGATCGGGGTGGTCGAGCCACGCCGCCACGTCCCGGCACTCCTGCGGGCCGAGGATCCCGGTGCCCAGCAGCTGGCCCATGTTCGAGGCGGGTCCGCTCACCGGACGCAGCTCACGGCCGACCGCGATGGCGACATACCGGCCGGCCGGGCCTTCGTCGACCGTGATCCAGAAGGCGTCGGCGAACCGCTTGCGCAGGGTGTCCGCCCAGGTCCGCAGGGCGTTCGCCTCGTCGGGGCGCTGTCGCGCTGCGAGCAGGTCGGCGAGGCCGACGGCGGCCTGGTAGGCGTACCCCTGGACCTCGCACAGGGCCAGCGGTGGCGCGATGTGCTGTCCGGACGCGTCCCGGACCGCGTCGGCGCTGTCCTTCCAGGACTGGTGGACGAGACCCCCGCGACGCGGGTAGTAGCGCAGCAGACCGTCCTCGTCCCGCC
This sequence comes from Streptomyces sp. SAS_270, assembly GCF_052543295.1. NCBI lineage: Bacteria > Bacillati > Actinomycetota > Actinomycetes > Kitasatosporales > Streptomycetaceae > Streptomyces > Streptomyces sp. SAS_270. The sequence continues at coordinate 7,131 of NZ_JBMNDS010000149.1, read as the reverse complement.
CGCTGGTGTCGATGACCCAGCCCATCGCCCGCTCGGCGAACGGCAGCAGTGCGTCGACCTCCCGGTCCTGCAGACCCCAGCGCCACGCCTCGACGAGGAGCGTGACGAACAGGGGCGTCGCGTCGACCGACCCGTAGTAGCGCGAGGGGAGGCTGAGGCCGTGGCCGTGCTGGGAGTCGGCCGGGCGCAGCTCGTGCAGGATGCGGCCGGGAGCCTCCTCCCGCCACACGTCGTTGACCTCGCCCTGGCGGCGGGCCAGCGTCCACAGCGTGCCCCGGGCCAGCTCGGTGCCGAGCGGCAGCATCATGCGCGCGGCCCAGATGCTGTCACGGCCGAACAAGGTCAGGTACCAGGGGCAGCCCGCCGCGATGAAGCTGTCCTCGGGCCCGTCACCGGCGGCCTCGGCCGACGGGTCGACCAGCCGCAGCGCCCGCAGGTCACCGAGGCCGCGCTGGACCAGCTCCTCCAGCCGCCGGTCACCGGTCAGCGACGGCTCCAGCCAGGGGACGGGCGTGGTGGGGGCCCGGGGATGACCTTCGGGGGCGGGGACCGGCCGGCCGGTGACCCGCAGGCGCGTCTCCCAGGAGCCGCCGGGCGGCAGTGACACCGCGGGCCAGGTGAAGGTGCCGCCCTCGGGACCGTCGGCGATCTGCGGGGCGGGGCCTTCGGCCTGTATCCGGGCGCGGCCCGTGCGGGAGCGCCAGCCGAGTCCCGTGCCGTCCGCGGTGGCGGAAGGCGCCAGCAGCCGCCGAGTGCGCCCGCTCTTCACGTCGGCGATGTCGGCGAGATCCGAGGCGACCGCGACCTCGATCCGCAGGACCCGGGGCAGGGTTCCGATGTTGCGTACGGTGATGGTCTCGCCGTCGCCCGCCCTGCGGATGCGCTCGATGATCACCGTCGGGTCGTCGGTGCGGTCCCGCGGATCGCGGTGGACCGAGGTGAAACGGACGACGTCAGGTCCCAGCGGCTGGACACCGATCGGTTCGGGTTCACGATCGTCGATCAGGAGGCACAGGGTGTGCAGCAGCCGCCGATCGCGGTCGTAGAAACCGTCCGCCCGCAGACCGCGGAGCTGTCCGTCGCGCGGGGAGGCCGCGAACGCGGGCGCCGAGACGCAGATGACGACATCGTGCAACAGCGGTTGCAGGGAACGTGTTCCGGGGGACTGCGCCGACTCGAACATGCAGCGGGGTCTTCCCCTTTCCGGGTTCGGCCACGCGCTCACGCGCCGGAGGACCCCCGCGCACCGAACGATTCGAGCCGGTGCCGTCGCGGTCCGGCCCCGGGCGCCGACTCCCGTGTCCCTTCGGTCAGTTCACGCCCTGGGGACGGAACTGGATGCTGATGCGCGGCCCGGTGGCACGGGTGGACTTGGGCACGGCGTGCTCCCAGGTGCGCTGGCAGGAGCCGCCCATCACGATCAGGTCGCCGTGCCCGAGGGGACGGCGGACGGTGGCGCCTCCGCGGCGCGGGCGCAGCAGCAGATCACGCGGGGCTCCCACCGAGAGGATCGCGACCATCGTGTTCTCCCGCGCGCCCCGGCCGATCCGGTCCCCGTGCCAGGCCACGCTGTCGCGGCCGTCGCGGTAATAGCAGAGGCCGGCTGTGGTGAACGGTTCGCCGAGCTCGGCCGCGTAGTGCGCCCCGAGGGCGTCGCGCGCCGCGTCGAGGATCGGATGCGGCAGGGCCTCGCCCGCCCGGTAGTAGGCCAGCAGCCGTGGTACGTCCACCACCTGCTCGTACATCTGCCGCCGCTCCGCCCGCCAGGGCACCTCGTCGACGAGCCGCGAGAACAGGGCGTCGGCTCCGTGCAGCCACCCGGGCAGGAGGTCGATCCAGGCTCCGTCGTCGAGCGGGGTGCGGCGCATCCCGCCCAGCGGGCCGAGGCGGAGCTCGTCGGTCTGGTCGAAGAGCGAGGCCTGGAGGTGCGTGGACATGGGACCAGCTTACCGCGTATTCGAATATATGTTCCATGGCGTGAGGTGACGGCTCCCAGGCGCTGTCAGTGGGGTGTGCAACGCTCGGCGCATGGGATTCTTCGACGATCTTGTGCTTGCGGAGGAACCGGCTTCCGAGCGGGCCGTGTTGGCCCGGTTACGCCCCCCGGGCGAGGACGACGGGCAGTACGCGCCGCCTGTCGACCGGTATGCGCCGGCACGGTTGCCGCAGCTTGAAGTGGTGGGTGCCGGCCACGAATCCCGGGTACTGCTGACGGGATGGTCCGTGTGGCCGCGGTCGGCGACTTTGCATCTCGCGGTCTTCCGAAGGACCCGCCGACAGGGCCCGGACGCGCAAAGACAGTCCGGGCTCCGGGTGGGCCTGCTGTTCTCCGACGGCCGGCGGGTGACCTCGCTGGACGGCACCGTGGTGAGGGGCGTCCGGTTCACCGGGCCGAACGGACAGCCGGGCATGGCGGCGACGGAGCAGGCGGTCGGACTGATCCCGTTGGACCCGAGCCTGCAGCACTCCCGCAGGTCCCTGTTCAAGACGGACGTCGACCTGTATCTGGCGGAACTCCCGCCCGCCGGGGACGCGCAACTGGTGATCGAGTGGCCGGACGAGGGGATCGCGGAGGTCCGCACCCCGATCGATGTGGCAGCACTCCGCGCTGCGTCCGGTCGGGCACTGGAGGTCTGGCCCGGACTTGACCCGCCGGATCCGGAAGAGCTGCCGCGTGCCTTCATGACTGCGGAGATGAGCGGACCGCCGACGTTCCTGGCACCGCCGCTGACGCGCCGCCAGCGCGAGGCGCTGCGCCGCGAGGAGGAGGCCCGGCAGCGCTATGTGCCGCGGGCCGACTGGCAGGAGATGGGCTATCGGGACTGGGGGGACGCGGCCCTGATCCGGGCCCGGCTGGAGGGAGGCGCGCCGCCCGACGCCGCCGTCGGATGGAGCGGCACCGCCCCGCTGCACCTGGTGGCGGAGCAGGGCGCGGCAGACGCGGTGACGGCGCTCCTGTCGCACCCTGTGGACGTCGACGCACGCGACGACGACGGGCACACGCCGCTGTGGTACGCCGTCCACGGCATGGACGAGGCCACGGTCCGCACGTTGATCGATGCCGGGGCGGACGTGTGGACACCGCAGTCGGGTCCCTGGTCGCCGGGCCGGCTGTTGTTGACCACGCCGCTCGCGCCCCTCGTTCAAGGCCTGCCCGAGACGGTGGAGCTGCCCCCTGAGGAGGTCGCCGCGCAGCAGACGGCGGACGCGCTCATCGCGGCGTTCGGTGACAATCCGTTGTGGACCGAAGGGCTCGGTATCTGCTTCGTAAGGGGCCTGAGTGAGGACGAGGTGATCCGGCGGATCGGTGCCGATCCCGCGCAGTGCCCGAGGACGGATCTCGAAAACGCGCCCTACGACGCTCACGACTTTGACGAATCGCTGCGCTACGTGGGCGTGAGACGTCTGGACGGCGCCCCAGGCGGCTGTGTCATCACTCAGGACGGGTACATGCCCAGCGACAACGCCGTGCTGCGAGCGATATCGGCGGGCACCACCGCCTACGGGGTGTACTTCAACGCCAAGGGCGGGACATTCGGCACCCTGGCCCGCGACGGTGAAGTCGTCGAGTCCGAAGAGATAGGCCTGTCGCCGCAGGAGTCGGATCCGACCGCCTACTGGAACTTCCGGTTCTGGCAGCGCAAGCCCACCTTCCCCCATGGCGCCGAGATCTTTGCCTACGCCTGCGCCGCGGCCGGTCTGAGGATCAGCGACGGCCAGGAGGGCGTCGACCGCCGCACCCCGCGCCGCTGGGTGGCACTGCCACCGCGGCTTCAGCGCTGAGGACCTTCGCGACGCGGGCCGGCGGACGCCTGGAACAGTCGCTGTCGCGGTGGCCGGGGTGGCGGTTGGGGTGCTTGCGGGTGCGTACGCACAGCCCTTCCGCCGCTATCCGCGCTGCTGGTGGCGCCGCCACTCGCGGCCGCCGTCGCGAGAGATCCACAGCCCTTCGCCCTTCACCAGGTCGTACGTCGCCGTCGTTGCGTCCGCGATGCCGTAGAGCGTCGTGCCGTCGACCGAGACCGACGTGAATGCGGCCGGTGTCCTCAGCTCGTGGAAGGCGCTGTTGGTCCGGTCGTCGGCGAGCCAGTAGCGGCCGCCTTCCTCGCCGACGAGCAGCCGTCCGTCCGAGAGCAGCTCCAGGACCAGCGACTCCGGGCCACGCTTCAGGTCCCGCCAGGCAATGCCCCCGTCGAGGACCGTTCGCCAGTGCCCGCCGCCGTCCGTCGTCACCAACAGGCCGCGCACACCCTCGCCCCGGGTGAGGGAGAGCGCCGCGATGCCACCCCGCGCGGCGAGGATGTCTCCCGTGTACGGCTTCGGGACGGCCCTGGAGCCGAGGGTGCGACCGTCGCGCTGCCATACGACACGGTTGGGGTCCTCGGTCAGGGGCTGATCCAGGCTCCAGACCGTGCCCCGCTCGTCGACGGCGACGCTGATGGCGTCCTTCGGCACTGCGGCCAGGGGCGCCACGGTGCGTGTCGCGGGCCGGTAGACGAGGGTCGGCTCCATTTCGGCGAGCAGGATGTCGCCGGGGCGGGCGCGCAACGGGGTCCCGGAGGTGATGAGCTTGTGCCGCTCGCCGCGCACATCGAGGGCGTACGCCCCCCCAGCCCCCTCCTCCGGCACCCGCACGAAGCCCCCGGGCACTCCCTTGAACGCGGCCCGCACCGCCTCCGCGTTCGAGTGTTCCGCGTGCTCGGCGACCGTACGGCCGTCGGGGCCGACGATGCGCCAGGCGGTGGCGGCCGGCCCCTCGTCGTCCTCGACGTTTCCGGCGTCGTACGTCAGGAGCAGCGAGCCGTCGTCCGCGCGGGCCACTCCGGTGGGTGCGCCGGCAGCTTCGATGACGTCTGCGGGGCGTGGATGAGGGTCCTCGATGACGCGTTTGTACTTCGCCTCGCGGCCCCCGGAGTTCGCGGACTCCCCGTGGTCGGAGCCGCCCGAGCCGCAGGCGGTCAGCGCCAGCACCGCGTTCGCCACGGCCACGAGCGCAACCGCCCGCCTTCCGCGTTTCCTCAGCCACACCATGGCCACATCCTGGCATGAGGCGGCGGCTGCTTTGGCGAGCAGCGAAGCGGGCTCTCACTCAGCCGCACTCGACGGGTCGCCGGTGCCGGCCGTTCAGCGATGGCGGTGCGCGTACATCAGGACGTGGGCCATCGGTGTCTTTCTTCGCCGGGGAGAACCAGGCGGGGAGGGAGCCGGGGCGCGACACGCGGCGGACGGCGTCACATCGGACCCGTCCGGGTACGGCGCGTCACCCGGTCTCCTTCCGATTCGAGGCCAATTGGGCGCATGGCCAGGGAAGTTCGACCTTCCTCGGCGAGGGAGGCAACCTTGCGGACGTGACTGTCGTCTTGATCGGCAACGGGCGGGTAGCGCGCAATCCATAGCAGGCCGGGAATTCCCGGGTGGAAATCCGTCGCACTATGCCCTCAATGTATACATGCTGCGTATACATCGAGGTGATAGTCGAGCCGAGTGCCCCGTTCGCAAGCAGTCGCATCACGTGTCGGCGGGCGGAGGCCTGGCGGCGCGTGACAGACCGAAAGGCATTCATGTACGGCAAGGCCTTCGCCCCGGAGTACCAGGGCGCTTTGACCACCCTGTCCGTGAACTCCTCGCTGACCGACGTCCTCGCGGCGGGCACCGAGCAGCTTCGCGCCGCCGAACGAGAGGGAGAGCGGGGCGAGGCGGCCCGTTCCGGCCTGGCCGTCGCGGAGGCGCATCGCCGTCTGGGGCAGGTGGCGGAGGCGGAACAGGCCTGGAAGACGAGCTACCGCACCGCCCGCGAAGCGGGGGACATGTCGGCGATGGCGTGGGCGCTGTGGAGCGGTGGCACGCTCGCCCGGCAGCGCGGTGCCTTCCCGCTGGCCTGGCGGCTGCTGCGGCTGGCCGCCGAACTCGGCGAGCACGCCGGGGACGTCGTCGTACGCGGCTACTCCTTGGCGGGGATGGCGGAGACCGGCCGCATCCAGGGCGACTACGCGGCCGTGACCGCGCTGCACGAGCAGCTTCTCGCCGAGGCGCGCAAGCGCGGCGAGGCCCGGCACACCGTGTGGGCGCTGGAGGGCATAGCGCAGATCCACCGCAACACCGGTGCCTACGACACGGCGTACGGCCTCTTCGAGGAGGCCGCCGAGATCGCCGCGCGTGCCGAGGACCGTCGCGGGCACGCCTGGGCCCTGCGCGGCCTCGCGGACATCGTCTCCGTACGCGATCGGGACACCGGGCGTGCGCTGGAGTTGCTGAGCGAGGCGGAGGCGTCCTGCCGGACGATGAAACTGTCCGGTGCGCTCGCCTACAACCACAAGATGCGCGGCAACGTCCTCTACCGGGCGGGACGCTACGAAGAGGCGCGCGAGGTCTACGCACAGGCCCTCGCGGAGTTCGAGGCCATGAGCGAGCCGCGCGGCCGAGCTCTCTCCCGCCTGGGCCTTGCCAAATCCCGGGCCCGCCTGGGCCGCGACCGCACCGAGACCGCCGCGGAACTGGCCGAGCTGGCCCGGGTGTTGGAAGGCATCGGCCTGAGGCATGCCCATCGGATGGTCGAAGAGGCGCGAGTCGAGCTGGGGCTCACGCAGGAGGGACCGGAGCAGGCCCTCGCTGATGCGCGGACGGAGCCCGGCCTCGCGCAAGCGCCGGAGACGCCGGGCCTCGCGCGACAGCAGGTGCAGCCCAGGCGCGCGGAGCACCGGATCGGGCTCGGCCCCACCGAAGAGCGGCCGGAACCCGGCCTCGCGCAAGAGCGCACAGGTCGCGCCCCGTCCGCACCGCAACCCACCTCCACCTCGGCGAACGCCACGGCTCGCCCCGCGAACCCGCGCTCGGAGGCCACCCGATGACGCCCATCTCCGCCTCCATGGCCGTCCGCACGTCGCCCGAGGCCCTGGTCGTCGACGCCGCACACATACTGCGCCGCACCCGCGAGCTGGTCGCCCCGGCGCTGGTCCGGGCGATCGGCGGCCTGCACCCCTGGGTCGGGGAGATGGCCGGATACGCGCTGGGGCGTTGCGAAGTGGGCGGTGCCCCCGCCGCGCACAGTGCGGGCAAGGGGGTGCGGCAGGCGCTGGCGGTGCTGGGGGCCGAGGCGGCCGGAGCCCCAACTGAGGGGGGGGTGCCGGCCGC
>NZ_JBMNDS010000148.1:0-10424 GCF_052543295.1 Streptomyces sp. SAS_270 | reverse complement strand
GACCACCCGCTGGAACAGTTCCCACAACTCATCCGGCACCAGCCGCTCAACGATCGAGACCACGACCGGCAGCCTACAGAACCAAATGAGATGACGTCTTAAGCGGGCCGCTCCTGTGGTGGGCCGTGGGCGCGGCCGCTGCTCTGGTCGCTCTCGCCGCCGCGGCCAAGGACTACCACGACCGCTCCCGGGAACCGATCGGCGCGGGCCTGGCCAGACCACTCGGTGCTCCCCCGCACAAACTCCCGCTGCTGGGAAAGTACTTCACCGGACGCGAGCCCCAGCACGACCAGATCAGCAAAAGGCTCCGGCCCCCGAGCAACCGGCACGGACTGCTGCGCCGGAAACAGCCGGTTCCCCTGCCTCATATCTGCGTGATGTACGGGACGAGCGGAGCCGGAAAGTCCCAGCTGGCCGTTTCTCACGCCCGCAGGCAGCTGGAACGGCACACTCTCACCTGGTGGCTCAACGCGTCCCGCCCTGACACTCTGCGCACCGAATTGCTAGAACTCGCCGGACACATCAATATTCCCGACCAGGCGAACAAGAACGTCGTCCTCACCAAACTGTGGAACTGGCTGCGCGCGAATCCCGGCTGGCTGCTAGTGTTCGACGACGCGCGGCCGGACGACCCGGTCGTACGCGAACAGCTGGAATCCCTGCGCGGAGCGGGCGGTGAAGTGCTCATCACCACCCGGGGTCCCGGCGGATGGGAGGACTTCTCCGCGCTGCCCTTCGAACTCCGGGGTTTCTCACCCGACGAAGGGCTGGAATTCCTGCAGAAGAGGACAAGCAGCGCCGACGGGAAGGACGCTCCGGAACTCACCGCCCTGGGAGAACAGCTCGGCTGGCTTCCGCTCGCTCTGGAGCAGGCGGCGGCCCACATCGTCAAGACGGGCGTGACCGTGCAGGAGTACCTCCGCGGCCTGCCCCGCAAGGCCAACGACGAGGACACCTTCCGGCTCGCCATAGCGGAGATCACGCAGACCTCGCCCGCGGCGGTGGACCTGCTGCGGCTCTTCGCCTTCCTGGCCTCCCAGGACATCCGCCGGGTGCAACTCGTCGAGCACGGCGCGGTGGTTCCCGCGCCACTGCGCGAGGTGATGGACGACCCGCCCGCCTTCAACCGCGAGGTCCGCCTGCTGGAGGCCCACTCGCTGCTCACCCGCACCGACGAGGGCCGCATCGGCCACTTCTCGTACGGAATGCATCCGCGTGTGCAGGAGCTGATCCGCGAGCAGCTCGACATCCGCGGCCGCCTGGCCTGGTCGCAGGCCGCGGCCCGGCTGGTCGAGGCGTGGTTTCCGGCGGAGCCGGACCAGTTCGAGTCGCGTGCCGAGTGCGAGCGGCTGATGCCCCACGCCGAGGCGGCGATCGCCAAACTCGTGTGGCTCGACGGGAAGGACGGCGCGCTGGGGGCGTCGCAGGACCCCGAGGCGCTGGCCCGGCTGCTGCACCGCGTGGGCGTGTACCAGGAGACCCGCTGCGAATGGGGCCGCGCCCTGCCGCTGTTCACCCAGGAGGCGGACCTGTGCAGGATCGGCCTCGGCAGCCCGCTCCGGCACGCCACGGCCAAACTGGCGGTGGCGCGCCAGCACTACCTGCTCGCCTCTCTCGGCGACGGCGAAGCCGAGTGCCAGGAGGCACTGCGACTGTGCCAGGCACACGACGGCGACACCGACTTCCAGCTTCTGCAGGCGAAGTGCCAACGGCAGCTCGGCGGCATCATGCGCGAGCGCAACCGCTTCCGCGAGGCACGCAAGGCCGTTCGCGCGGCGGTGGCGATCTACCAGCGGCAGGGTCCCGAGTGGGACACTCTCGACCGGGCCGTGGCGGAGCAGGAGATCGGCATGATCTACCGCAACGCCGGGCGGCTGCCTCGTGCCGAGCAGTGCTACAGGCGCGCGTTGGACCTCGTCCCCAACCGGGGCAGCCAGGAGCCGAGCCAGTTCGTGGTCTTCCGCGCCATGATCGAGCGCGACCTCGGTATCGTCGCCCAGGACCGCGGCGACCTCGACACCGCCCGCGTGAAACTGACCCACGCGCTGTCCGTCTTCCGGGAGTACCGCGGCAACGAGGACTTCGAGACGGCCCAGGTGGCGAAGTTCCTGGCCGATGTGACCCGCCGGCTGGGTGAGCGGGCGCACGCGGCAGCACGCGGGACCCGTCATCCGCTGCGCATCCGCAGGCTGCGCCGAACGGAGCGCCTCCACCTCACCCAGGCCGAGACCCTGCTGATGCCGGTCCTCGAACTGCACCGCAAACGCCGGGCGACCGAGGCTCACAAGTACGCGGCCTGCCTCAACAAGCTCGGGTCCCTGCGGCTGTCCCAGGGCCACGTCGACGAAGCCCGCCGCACCCTGGAGGAGGCCGTGGCCATCTACGCGGACAAGTACGGCGTACGGCATCACTATCGGGCCAAGTCGCTGACCCGTCTGGGGCCGGTGCTGCTGGCCGCCAAGGAACGGACCGAGGCGGAGCTCGTACTGCGTGAGGCCGAGGGCATCTTCAAGGAGGCGCTGGGGCCTCACCACCCGGTGCTGATGGCGGTCTACGAGCACCTGGCGGACTGCGCGCACGACCGAGGCGGGCACGACGAGGCCACCGCACTGCGGGCCGAGGCCGCGCGGATCCGGGGTTCGCTGTGGCTCATGTAGGCCTGACCGGACGCCGCGGTCGCCGCAGGGCCGCGGTTCACGGCGTGAGGTGGGCCTGCACGAGCGGCGCGTAGCGGTCGGTGATGTCCTCGATCGCCGTGGCCCGCAGGTGGGTGCCGCGTGCGATGCCGTACATCACGCCGAGGCCGAGCAGCGCGCTGACGGCGAGTTCGGCGCGCAGTCCCGCGTCGGGTCCGGTCAGCCGGCGGGTGAGGCGGTCGCTGACCTGGGTGCGGAAGTTGGCGCGCAGGATGTCGCCCTGCTCGCCCTGGAGCGGGGCGAAGACGATCCGCAGGATGGGGTCGGCGCCCTGCTCGGTCTGGCTGACCAGCAAATGGCGCACCATGTGGCGGCCGAGCTCCTCCAGCGGCGCGTCCAGCAGGGCATCGGTGTCGGCCTCGAACGACATCACGCGGGCGAACAGCGCGTCCTTGTTCCCGAAGTACTTCAGGATCAGCGGCGCGCTCACTCCCGCCTGCTCGGCCACCGCCTTGAGCGTGATGTCCGCGTGGGCGTGCCGGGCCAGCAGCCGGCGGGCCGCGCGAAGGATGGCCGCCTTGGTCGCCTCGGCGTCGCGGCGCGGCGCGGCGGTGCCCGCGAGACCGGTGGGCGGGGTGGTCACGGTACTCACGCTCTTTCCATCGCCTCGTCGCGAGGCGATGCCGTACGGCCGCGGGCGCCTCCCGTGCCAGGGGAGGCGGGGTCGGCGGGTATGGCCAGGGCGGCGGCGCAGGCCACCAGGGCGACCGTACCCGCCATGGCGAAGGCCAGCAGGTAACCGTGGAGGGTGGGCACCGGGAGGCCGGCGACGAGGCCGGTGTGGTGGACGAGGACGGCGGCGACGGCGGCGCTGCACACGGCCTGGCCGATGGTGCGCATCAGGACGTTCACGCCGTTGGCGGACGCGGTCTGCCCGGCCGGCACGGCGCGCAGGATCAGGGTGGGCAGGGCCGAGTAGGCCAGGGTCGTGCCGGTCGAGATGACCGTGGCACCGAGGATGATCACCCACAGGTCGCGGCTGTCCGCGAGGCGCACCCCGTAGCCGGCGGCGATGACAGCGGCCCCGAGGGCCAGGGTCACGCGCGGGCCCCGAGCCGCCGAGATGCGTGCCGAGACCGGTGAGAACAGCAGCATCGTGACGCCGCCCGGCAACAGGCACAGGCCGGTCTCCACGATGGACAGCCCCAGTCCGTAGCCGGTGGCCTTGGGTGCCTGCACCAGCTGGGCGGTGACCAGGGAGTTGGCGTAGAACGCGAATCCGGTCAGCAGCGCGGTCAGGTGCGGGAGGGCGACGCGCGGGCGCGCGGCGAGTTTCAGGTCGACCAGCGGCCGTTCGGTGCGCAGTTGCTGGACCCACCACAGGGTCAGTACGGCGATGCTGGCGCCGAACAGTCCGAGGATCCGGCCGCTGGTCCACCCCCACTGGCCTCCCTGCGAGACGCCGAGGAGCAGGCAGACCAGCCCGGCGGCCAGTCCCAGCGCGCCGAGGGTGTCGAAGCGGCCCGGTTCACGAACGGGCGACTCGCGTATCGCCCACCAGGCCAGGGCCAGTCCCGCTGCGCCGAGCGCAGTCGTCGCCCAGAACATGACGTGCCAGTCGGCGTACTGGACGATCAGCGCGGCGAGCGGCAGACCGAGTGCGGCGCCGATGCCCACGGTGGAGCTCATCATGGCCACGGCGGATCCCGTGCGCTCCGGCGGCAGTTCGTCGCGCAGGATGCTGATCGACAGGGGGACGACGGCGGCGGCCGCGCCTTGCAGGGCGCGTGCCGCGATGAGGATGCCGATGTCGGACGTGAGGGCGCACACGAGCGAGCCCAGGGTCATCAGTCCGAGCGCGGCGAGGAGCACCCGGCGCTTGCCGTACATGTCGCCGGCGCGGCCGAGCACCGGGGTCAGGACCGCGCCGGACAGCAGCGTGGCGGTGACCATCCAGGAGACCGCGCCCGGGGAGGCGCCGGTCAGCCGGGGCAGGTCCGGGAGCAGGGGCACCACGACCGTCTGCATGACCGCCATGAGGATCCCGCCGAAGGCCAGGACCGGGACGGCGAGCCGGTCACGCAGGGACGCCATGAGCACTCCAGGGAAGCGATTCGGAGAGAATCAGGTGAATGGCAATTCACTCTATCGGGTGAATTGCCATTCACCTAACCCGATCACGCCCGCTCAGCGACCGGAGCGCGCTTGCACTGTTCGCGCCAGCCGCGGCCCCAGCCAGCGCTTGAAGCGGCGCAGTGTCTCCAGTTGTCCGGCCGCCCGGTCGATCCGGTAGTACAGCTGCGGCGGGATGTAAGGCAGCAGGGGCGAGTGGCGCTGGCCGAGCAGGGCGAACATCTGCGGGGCCGGCAGGTGGATGTAGCGCGGGAGGTTCTCGTACCACTGGGCGCTGTAGCGGGCCGCGCTCTGGATCGACAGGAGTGCGGTTCGGCGTTCCTGCTCGTACGCGGCGAGTGCGGTCGAAAGTTCCGGGTGCTCGTTCAGGGCTCCCGCGAGCGAGATGGCGTCCTCCAGGGCGAGGGTGGTGCCCGCGCCGATGGAGTAGTGCGTGGTGTGGGCGGCGTCGCCGAGCAGGACGAGGTTGCCGCGGTGCCACGTCCGGTTGGTGAGGGTGCGGAAGTTCAGCCACTGCGCGGCGCCGTCGGTCTGGGCCCGTCCGATCAGTCCGTGGCCGTCCAGGACGTCGACGAAGAGTTTCTCCAGCAGGGCGAGTCCGTCGGCCTCGCTCGCCCGGTCGAGGCCGAGTCCGGTCCATGTCCCCGGTGAGCACTCGATGACGCAGGTGCTGTGTTCCTCGCTGAACGCGTAGCCGTAGCACCAGATCCAGCCGTGTTCGGTCTCCACGAAGGCGAAGGTGAAGGAGTCGAAGACCTTGGTGGTGCCGAGCCAGATGTAGGTGTTGCGGCCCAGCTTGATGTCGCTGCCGAAGTGCTCGGTGCGGCTTTGCCGCAGCACGCTGTTGACTCCGTCACCGGCGACGACCAGGTCGGCGTCGGGAAGCGGGGTCCCGGCCGTGACCTCGTGCTCGAATTCGACGTTCACGCCCAGCGAGTGGGCTCGGTCGGCGAGCACTTCGAGCAGTCGGCGGCGACCGATGCCGAACCCCTCGTCACCGTGGTGCACGGTCGTACGGCATCCGACGTGCGCGACCCCGTCGCTCCAGCGGACCGAGTTGTCGCGGACGGCGCGCGCGGAATCGGGGTCGTGGGCGTGGAGCTTGTCGAGCAGGCCGCCCCAGTAGGTCACTCCCCAGCCGTAGGTGGATCCGGCCGGGTTCCGCTCGTAGACGGTGATGTCGTGGGAGGGGTCCTGGAGCTTCATCAGGATCGAGAAGTACAGGTTTGCGGGCCCGCCGCCGACGCACGCGATCTCCACGCGCACTCCTCTTCGTCGCGCAAAGTTGTCAATTGACCACGAAGGGTAGCAGCGGGGGGCGGTGCGGCCACTCGCCCGCACCGCACCGGATCGCGTCAGGTTGCGGGCGTGAGCCGCGACACCCGCCGGCCATCCGCGCCGAATTTTCATCCCGCGAGACGGCCTCCAGGGGAAGGAATTCCCCCTTCCGCGGGTCTGCGCGCACCCTGCACAGCAAGATCATTCTCGTTCAATTCTGTACGAAATTTACATACTTGTCCTGATCGCAGCCAACCCCATTCCGGAGATTTCCCCCGCCACCGAACGGCCCGATAGGCATGCCGAGTCGTCAAGTGAGCTGATTCCTGCGGCATATGACGGCTCGTCTGCCGCGGGAACGAACACAGGAGGTCTCCGCATGCCGGAACTCACCCGTCGCCGCGTCCTCGGGACCGCGGCCACCCTCGCCGCGGCCACCGGTTCCCTGGCCGTCACCGCACCCGTCGCGTCCGCCGCTCCGCACCACGGCGGGCCCGCGGCCTTCGACGAGGTCTATCGCGGTCGCCGGATACAGGGCCGCCCCTCCGACGGGGGTGGTCACCATCACGGCGGCGGCTACGCCGTGTTCATCGACGGGGTGGAACTGCACGTGATGCAGAACGCCGACGGCAGCTGGATCAGCGTCGTCAGCCACTACGAGCCCGTGCTCACCCCACGCGCCGCCGCCCGGGCCGCGGTCCTGGAGCTGCAGGGCTCCCCGCTCGTCCCCCTGACCTGATCCGCACCCGCACCGGTGCCGCAGGCGGCACCAACAGACCGTGGAGTCCCCGCACATGACCGTACGCAAGAACCAGTCGAGCCTGACCGCCGACGAGAAGCGCCGCTTCGTCGCCGCGCTCGTGGAGCTCAAGCGCAGTGGCCGCTACGACACGTTCGTCACGACCCACAACGCCTTCATCATCGGTGACACGGACAACGGCGAACGGACAGGCCACCGTTCGCCTTCCTTCCTGCCCTGGCACCGCAGATTCCTCATCGAGTTCGAACAGGCCCTGCAGTCCGTGGACGCCTCCGTGGCGCTGCCGTACTGGGACTGGAGCACCGACCGTTCCCCGCGGTCCTCGCTGTGGGCACCCGACTTCCTGGGCGGCACCGGACGCAGTCTGGACGGGCGGGTGATGGACGGACCGTTCGCCGCCTCCACCGGCAACTGGCCGATCGCCGTACGGGTCGACGCGCGGACCTACCTGCGCCGCTCGCTCGGCGGGGGCACCCGGGAACTTCCCACGCGCGCGGAGGTGGACTCCGTCCTGGCCATGTCCACGTACGACATGGCGCCGTGGAACAGCGGCTCGGACGGGTTCCGCAACCACCTCGAAGGCTGGCGGGGCGTCAATCTGCACAATCGGGTCCACGTCTGGGTGGGCGGCCAGATGGCCACCGGCGTCTCCCCCAACGACCCCGTCTTCTGGCTCCACCACGCCTACATAGACAAGCTCTGGGCCCAGTGGCAGAGCCGTCACCCGGGCTCCGGCTACCTGCCGACGGCCGGCACACCGAACGTGGTCGACCTCGACGAGACCATGAAGCCGTGGAACGACGTACGGCCGTTGGACATGCTGGACCACACCGCCCACTACACGTTCGACACCGCCTGACCGCGGAACGTACCGGAGGCCGTCCGCACCGGCCGGCCTCCGGCGCCTCCGGATCCCGAACCCCCGGAAAAGAGGCTGCGTTCGCGGGCGTGAGCGGCGACACTGACGGCGTGCTGATCATGGAAGCCGTCCTGGAGACGCATCCCGTCACCGACTTCACGCTGTGGCCCGTCGCCGAGAAACACACAGGCGGGCTGCCGCCGCTGTCCGGCGATCTCTCGCCGCTTCAGGTCGGCACCGCGATGGCGGTCCTGGCCTGCTACAACACCAGGCCCCGCGAACGCGGCGCAGGCAGACCCGAGAACGGCGTCGAACTGCTCCAGCAGCTGACGTCGGCCGAGTCCGTCATCGCCCCGGGCGGCCTGCGTCTGCGGGACACCTCGACGGGGGTCACGGTGTCGCCGGGCTGCTGCTGCGGTCTGGAGGACTGGCGGGACTGGCTCGATCTGCTCGACGGCTCGGGCCCCTGGCTCGGCCACGACCCCTCGCCCGGCCTCGAGTTCTCCGACTCGCTCGTGCGGCTGTGGCCCGACGCGCAGCGCGTTGCGCCCGGTCCCCCCATCGAGCTGCCGTCGGCCGACCTTCCCGCGCTGCTCGCCTCCGTACGCGCCGACCTCACCGCGTTCCTGGACCTGGTCGAGCAGTGGACCACCCCTTGGGTTCCCGCCCCGCTCACGGCCGGGCTCCTCGCAAAGCTCGACGCGTGCCTGGCCGTGACCGCGCCACTGGGCGACAGGGACAGCACCGCCGGGCAGGCCTCGTAGCTACGCGCCGGTCGTCTCGGCCGTACGGCACTCCGGGTGGCCCCAGCCCTGCGGGTTCTTGGCAATGGTCTCGCCCGCCGCGTAGGAGCGGCCGCAGACACAGCGGCCGGGGAACTTCGCCTTGAGAGTGCGCGTCGACGTGCCCTGCCGGGGTGCCTTCGCGGGGGCGCGGCGGCGGGCGGCGGTGGACGCGGAGGTGTCGGGGGCGGAGGGGGGTTCCGGGGAGCCGAGGTCGCTGCCCGCGGGCTGCTGGACGATCGCCGCCTGGCTGGCGGCACGGTCGGCGAAGTCGTTGAGGCGGTCGCCGTCGACCTGGTGCGCGGGCACGTAGCGGAACTCGACGGTGCGACCGCCGAGGAGTTCGTCGATACGGGCGACGAGTTCCTGGTTCGCGACGGGCTTTCCGGACGCCGTCTTCCAGCCCTTGCGCTTCCAGCCGGGCAGCCAGGTGGTGACCGCCTTCATCGCGTACTGCGAGTCCATCCGGATCTCAAGCGGCACGTCCGGTGCGATCGCCGTCAACAGACGCTCCAGCGCGGTGAGTTCGGCGACGTTGTTCGTCGCCGTACCCAGCGGACCGGCTTCCCAGCGGGTGGGGGTCTCCTCGCCGTCGGCGACGACCCAGGCCCATCCGGCAGGTCCCGGGTTTCCCTTCGAAGCCCCGTCGCAGGCGGCCACAACACGTTCAGGCATGACCCTGATCATGCCACGGTCCGGCCACGCTCCCCCGCACGGGGCGAGGGCCGCGGCCGGACCGGGCGCACCGTTGCGAAACGTCCCGCGGCCGGGTGCGGTCGACGCCGGCGGGGCGGTCCGGCGGCTACCGGCCGAGGCTGCCGGCGCGTGGAGGCAGGAGCTCCCCGCGCCCGGCATCCGCGCCCAGCAGCCGTATGCCCAGGGCGGTGGCCGCGTGCAGGACGTACTTGCCGTCGCGGTGGCTCGCCACCAGTCCGCCGTCGCGCAGGACACCGATCTGGTAGCTGGCGCTGGGCAACGCGATGCCCACGGCGCGCGCCACCTCGGAGGTCGTCCGGGCGCTCTGGTCGGCCACCGCGGTCAGCACGGCGGCCCGGGTGCGGCCCAGCAGGCGCTCCAGCCCGCCGTCGGAGCCGGACACGACGGTCAGGGGGGTCTTCGCCACCGGGTAGACGAGCACCGGGTCGAGGCCCGGGTCCGCGAGTGCGGTGGGCCGTCGCCAGCAGAAGTACGAGGGCACGAGCAGCAGACCGCGCCCTTCCAGATGGAGGTCGCGCTCGGTGGGGTAGTCCACTTCGAGCACCGGGGCGTTCCAGCGGGCCAGCGGGCCCAGCCCCTCCAGCAGCGCCTGGGTGCCGCCGTCCAGGAGGGTGCGCGAGCGCAGACCGACATCGTTGCCGACCGCGGTGCGGATGTGCGGCCAGTACGGTTCCAGCAGGGCCCGGAAGTAGATCCCGAGGGCGTTCGCCAGGGACTTGAGGGTGTCACTGCCGGGCCTGCCGAGGGTGGTGGTCCAGTTGGGGACCGGGCGCGCCTCGGCCAGCCGGCTCATCTCGTGGACCAGTTGCGTCCGCGGAGTGCGCCGCACCTGGTCCAGGCACTCCTGCAGTCCGCCGCCGGTGACCGGTGGCGTGAGGAAGTCCGGGATGTAGCCGGACGCCGGGATCAGTCCCCGCAGGGGACGCAGGGCGCGTCCCGCGACGGAGTCCCGGGAGAGCCGGTCAAAGGCCGCCCGGCGCCATTGGCCGAAATCGAGCGGTCCCTGTCCTGTTTCCAACCGGCAGACACTGCAGATCAGTTCCCACAGGGGATCCGGTTGCCGGGCTATGCGAATGTTCTGCAGGTCGTGTGAGGTGAAGTGAATGCGGAGCATGCGACCTCTTTCGCTCGCAATCCTCGTGGGGGGTTCGGTTGTCCGGAAAATTGCCGCGACCACCATGAGGGACGAGTGCCGCAGCCCCACGGTTGCCCTGCACGGCGGGCGTCGCCCGGGTGGCCCCGCACGACGAAGTGTGGCG
>NZ_JBMNDS010000147.1:0-10820 GCF_052543295.1 Streptomyces sp. SAS_270 | reverse complement strand
GGCCCGTGCCGAACGCAGTCGGCACGGCCCCACTGCGCACCCCGGCTTCACCGGCCCGGGCAGCTTGTCTGCACCGCGTCGCGCACGGCCCCGCCGTCGCCACGCAGGCGTGCTCGTCGTCGCCGCACTCAGGCCGGGTAAGGGACAGCCTCGCGTGCCGACTTGAGCGCACCGGCCCACCAGGCCAGCTGGTCGAGCAGCGACTTGGCGTACCCGGGGGCGTCGGGGTCGAGCGGACGGCCGTCCTGCCACGCCGTGAAGTAGTTGGGAAAGGCGAGACCGTCGCGGATCGTCACCGCATGCAGTTCGGTCAGCACGTTCTCCAGGTGCAGGACAGCGTGGCGGCCGCCCGCCGCGCCCCCGTAGCTGACGAAGGCGACAGGCTTGGCAGTCCACTGGGTGAAGTGCCAGTCGATGGCCGCTTTCAAGGAGGCGGGGTAGCTGTGGTTGTACTCGGGTGTGATCATGACGAACGCGTCCGCGCTCTCCAGTGCGGCGGTCAGGTGCTGCATCCCGGCCGGGCGGGGGTAGTCGTCGCCGGCGTACTTCGGCGATGCGGCGGGCAGGGACAGCGGGATCTCGGCGTCGGCCAGATCGACGACATCGACGTCGAAACCGCCGTGCGAGTCGGCCTGTTCAGCCAACCAGGACGTCACCACCGGACCGAACCGCCCTTCGCGGACGCTCGCCACGATGACCACCAGCTTGTGTGTGTTGTTCTCCATGCCCAACACCATCGGGTCCGCCCTCGGCCACAGCCAGGCCGAGCTCAGGCTGGCCCCCGTAGGGCCACCCTGAGCTCCCCGCGACCGGCCCGGCCCGCCCTATCCTCAAGACATGGGTACGCCGTTGGGGGACTTCATCCGGAGCAAGCGCGACAGTGTCCAGCCGGAGACACTGGGCCTACCGGATCGAGGCCGCCGCCGCTCACCGGGGCTACGCCGTACGGATCTCGCGGCGCGCGCCGGCATCAGTGTCGAATACTTGGCCCGCATCGAGCAGGGCCGTGACCGCAATCCGTCGGTAGCGGTGGTGAACGCTCTCGCCGACGCCCTCAGCCTCTCCCCCACCGAGCGCGCCCACCTGCGCTACCTGACGAAGATCACAGGCGGAGAATGCACCGCGCACACCCGACCTGCACCCCCGTCCCGGCATGTGCGAGATGCCGTTCAGCGGACACTCCGCCTCCTCGAACCAGGCATTGCCGTGCTGACCAACCGGCTCGGTGACATCCTCGCCCACACCTCCGCATACCAGTCGGTGACGAATGGCAGCGGCCTGCTCGACACCGAAACCCCGAACCTCACCCGCTACGTCTTCACCGACCCCCGCGCCCGCACCTTCTTCGCCGACTGGGACGACGTCGCCGACGAGCAGGCATTCGACCTGTGGCTCGCCCCTTCCGTCGAGAACTCCGAGTGGTTCACCACACAACTCGCACCCCTTGCCGGCCCCGACCTGACCCGGCGCCTGAACCGGCACGTCGTTCCGCAACGCAGAGTCCTCCGGCTCAGCCATCCAACCGGATGCGAGCTCCGACTGCTGCGGGAAACCCTCGAACTCTCCGCCGAAGCACAGCAGTTGACAGTCTTCCTTCCCTCGGACAGCAAGACCGCCGAGGCCGTCGAGCAACTCCGCCGCAGACATCGGCGCAGCACGCTGCGGGCGATCTCCTGACGTGTGAGAGGGCTTCAAACGCCGGCCCAACGGCTCGGATTTCTGACCCTCGGGTGGTTGGGGCCTGCGTCGGTCGGCTGGCTGCGGTCAGGCTTCCGGACTCCTTGCCATCGGCCGGTCGCTGCTGCCGTGTGCCAGCGAGGCGAGGATCTCCTTGCGGCAGACATCGAGGATTTCGTCCGCCAGCGCCTTGCTGCGGGGCAGGGTTGCCGGCCCGGTCGTCATAAATCCAGTAGGGGCGATCGAGTTCCATGACGTCGGCTGGGCGGGCCGAATCGTCAACAGTGGCGGGGTTTTCGGACCAGTCCCGGAGGGTCCACGAGGGCGAGGTCGTCGCCGCGGGCCACGGTCTGCAGCAGCTGGGCGCACACGGTCGCTTCGGCGGCGAGGCCGGCCGGGCTGCCCAGGACGGGGAAGGCGTCGCGAACGCGAGCGGCGACGCCCTCCTGGAGCAGCGAGTAGGCGTAGCCGGCGGCGTCGGACCCCCCACGGCGGTGTGCAGTGAGGGCTTGGAGGCGCCGGAGCAAAGCGTTCACGGAACAGCCATGGTGACTGTTTGGCGAACGCATCCTGAGCCCAACTTCGTTCACACATCAGTCATTTGCGGCCACGTGATGCCCATGAGGGAGTCCTGCGGTTTGTCGATCGGAGCAGCGCCTACTTGAACTGATTCCCCCGCCCGGTGAGCGGGGTGGTCGCCTCGTCCGGGCGGTCCACACCGCTGCTGGAGAGCCCAGGTGGTGACACGGGCTGGATGCGGCGTGGCTTCTGTCGATCGGCCTGGGTGATGCCGGCGTCTGCCGCCTGGGAGGCGATCTGCGTGGCGGTGATGCCGACGGTCCCGGCCAACCTGATCGTCACCACCGCCCTCCTCTCCATCCGCGACGACTTCGGCGGCGGCCTCGTTCGAAAGCGAGCATCTCTTCCGCCCACCTGACCTTTCCCGCTCTCGTGCGCTGCCGGACGGTCTCGACGGCTGCGGTTCGCCGGTCGGCCATACGTGCAAAACGACCGGCCAATGGTTCCCCTTGCGCGTCGAGTCTTGCTGCCGTTTCCGGCCTATTGTATTATGACCGTACGATAAATGGTGGGGCCCGACTGATGGCTCGTCACAGCTCCGAGTGACAAGTCGGCGACACCCGCACCCCCACCAGGCGCAACAACTCCGTGGTCGCCGGACACGATCACGACCACGCAAACCCAAACCCAAGCCCAAGCCCAAGCCGCCTACGAAACACGAAACGGAACCCACACCATGAGCCAGCCCAGCACGATCCGCCTGGAGCGGACGACCCCGCAGACCGCGAGGATCACGTTCTCGAATCCTCCCGTGAACCTGGTGATTCCCGAGTCGATCCTGGCGCTGCACAAGATCGTCTCGGAGCTGGAGAACGACCCGGACATCCAGGTCGTCGTCTTCGCCAGCGAACTTCCCGACTTCTTCATCAACCACTTCGACGCCGCCGCGGCCGCCGACCTCCCCCTGCCCGAACACGAGGACGACAACCCGGTCTGGACCGACATGGTCCTGCGGCTGAGCAAGGCTCCGTTCGTCAGCATCGCGGCCATCCGCGGCCGTACCCGCGGCGCCGGCAACGAGCTGGCGCTCGCCTGCGACCTGCGCTACGCCAGCCGCGAGAAGGCGTTCTTCGGCCAGCCCGAGGTCGGCCTCGGCCTCGTCCCCGGCGGAGGCGGCGCCGAGCGGCTCCCGCGCTCCATCGGCCGCGACCGCGCACTGGAGGCGATCCTGACCAGCGCCGACTACGACGCCGACCTGGCCGAGCGCTGGGGATGGGCCACCCGGACCCTGCCCGACGCGGAGCTCGACGCCTTCGTCGACGCGACGGCGGCCCGTCTCGCCTCCTTCGACCGGCAGGCACTGGCGACCGCCAAGTCCCAGGTCAACCGGGCGACACTGCCGCCGGACGCCCATCTGGTCGCCGCCTTCGGCGAGTTCGCGGGCACCCTGACGCAGCCGGGATTCGGCGCGCGTGCGGTCGGGCTCGGCTCGCTGGTCGCCGAAAAGGGCCTCGACGTCGAGTACCAGCTGGGCGAGTACATCGGCCGGGTCAACGAGGCCCTCTGATCGTCCCCGGCCGCGCCCTCGACCGACCGCAGCGCCCCACAGGACGCCCGTAGGCGCCGCGACGCCCTGGGCCGGTTCCATCCCCGGCGGCCCACCAGGGTCCCTGCGGCGGTCGGGCACGTTTCCACGGCAGCCCGGCCGCCGGCTCCCGGCCGGAGGGCCCCGCCCCGCCCTCCGGGGTCCGAACACGGAGAACGCGACGGACAATGCCCCACCGCGCACGGTCGTTCGGCATCGAGCGCCTCTTCAGGCTGATGAAACAGACCCCCTTCCAATACCACGAGCAGTTCGTGCCGCATGTTCTGGAGCTTCCTCGATGAGCTCTCAAACCGGAGGTATCAGAAAGATGAGTCTGAACAAGATGGTTCTTGGTTCCGCGGGCCTCGGGATCGGCGTGATCGGGTTGATCTATCTCTTGACTCCCGACCTCTTGCTCGACGTCTACGGGGTCGACATCCAGTCGTCATCGGAGGCGAACATTTTCAGGAGCGGTTCCGGGTCACTGTTCGTAGCCATGGCGATCTTGTTCTGCCTGGGAGCCTCCAACATGCGTTACACCAGGACTTCGCTCATCACGCTGTTCACCGTCATGAGCGGCCTAGCTGTGGGGCGCGTGGTCAGCATCGTGGCGGACGGGTGGCCTCATGCGCTGCTGACCGCGGTTCTTGTCGTCGAGGCTTCCTACGCCGGCGCTGCGGCCTATGTGTTGCGGGTGGAGGACTCCTCCCCACAGCTGAGGGAGACCGCTTGAAGGCATCGCTGGAGTACATGTACTGCCGCGCGATGCCGGCCGCACCATCTGATCGCTCGTTCTCGCAGCACAGAGGTGTGGACCCGCGCTGAAACGGGAGGACAAGCTCAGGCTTCAGGGCTCAGCGCCGCCGACTGGTCACCGCTGCCGTGCGCCAGTGAGGCGAGAATTTCCTTGCGGCAGACATCGAGGATTTCGTCCGCCAGCGGAGAATCGTCGGGGCATGCCCGCGACAGCATGATCGCTCCGACCGAATGGGCGAGCATGCCGATCACCATGGCGCGGGCCGCGCGCTGGTCCTGGTCCGCATCCCCCGGTGTGTCGATCGGGGCCTGAAGGGCGGTCAGCAGGTTCTCGATCCCGGCTGCGAACTCTGTCTTGACGTCCTCCGGCTGGCGTGCTGCGTCGCCACTGAGGGCCGCGATGGTGCAGCCGTCGCTGCGCCCGTCGCGATGTTCCCGGGAGACGTAGCTCTCGACGAACTCGGCGGGGTCCAGACCTTCTGTCCGTGCGGCGATCTGCGAGAGCCCGCTCGCGGACGCTTCGGCCATCAGGTCCGCCTTGGAGCGGAAGTGCTTGTAGAACCCGCCATGGGTGAACCCGGCGGCTGCCATCAGTTCCGCCACGCCGACACCGTCATAGCCGCGCTCGCGGAACAGCCTGGAGGCTGTCGCGACGATGTGCGCACGGTTCTGCTCCGCCTGTGCCTTGGTCACTCGCATGTTCAGCCGCCTCTTCCACGCTCGACGGCCAAGCATACATAGATGTCGATCGACATCAAAGAGGTTGACTTTTTAGATTACGACCGTCATCGTATTTTTCATCCCCACCAGAAAGGCTCGGCCATGAGTGACACACATGTGACCGCCCCGACTCAGTACATCGAGGTCGACGGCGACCGGTTCGCCTACCGACGCTGGGGCAAGCCCTCCGGCGTCCCGATTTTCCTCGTCCAGCACTTCCGTGGAGGAATGGACAACTGGGACCCCCTGCTCACCGACGGCCTGGCCGAAGGCCGTGAGGTCATCCTGTTCAACGGGCGCGGCATCGCCTCCTCATCCGGCACACCGCGCAACCGGGTCGAGGACATGGCCGACGACATCGCCGCGGTCATCCGGGCGCTGGGGCTGGAGCAGGTCGACCTGCTCGGCTTCTCCCTCGGCGGTTACCAGGCACAGGAGGTCACGCTGCGTCACCCGCAGCTGGTGCGCAAGCTCCTCCTGCTCGGCACCGGCCTGCGCGGCGGGGACCCGACGATGGACCCCAAGGTGCCCGAGGTGGCACTGAATCCGGTCCCCGGCCTGGAGGACTTCCTCTTCCTGTTCTTCGGCCGCTCGCAAGCCGCGGTCGAAGCGGGCCGGGCCTTCTGGGAGCGACGCCACCAGCGGGCCGACCAGGACCCGCCGAGCTCGCCCGCAGTCGGGCAGGCGCAGTTCGAAGCGTCCATGGCCTACGCAGAACCTCTGCCGGGCGAGAATCCCTACGCCTTCCTGAACGCGCTCACTCAGCCGACGCTGGTCCTCAACGGCGAGAACGACGTGATGATCGCCTCGATCAACTCCTGGCACCTCGCCCAGAACATTCCCAACGCCCAGCTGCTGATCTACCCCGACGCCGGGCACGGAGCACAGTTCCAGTACCCCGAGCGGTTCCTGAAGCACGCCCTTCAGTTCCTCGACGAGTAAAGCAGCTGCGCGCAAGGCGAACGGCACGTCCTGGGCGTGCCCCCCCCACGCCCGAAGAACCACCTGACGAGAAGAGACAGACATGAAGATCGAAGGTTCGGTAGCTCTGGTGACCGGCGCCAACCGCGGCATCGGCAAGGCATTCGCAGACGAGCTCCTCAATCGCGGCGCAACCAAGGTGTACGCGGCTGTCCGCGATGTCGCCACCATCACGGACCCGCGGCTCACGCCCGTCGCGCTGGACGTCACGGACCCGGCAGCTGTCGCCGCGGCCGCTGCCGAGTTCGCCGATGTCGCGATCGTCGTGAACAACGCCGGGGTCGCCAGCAGCAACCTCCCCCTCTCCGCGTCGCTCGACGTGGCGCGCAGTGAGCTTGAGGTGAACTACTTCGGGCTCATCTCCATGACGCGGGCGTTCGCCCCGGTCGTGGCGGCCAACGGCGGCGGTGCTTTCGTCAACATGCTCTCGGTCGCCTCATGGGCGGCCTACCCGGTAGCCGCGACGTACGGGGCGTCGAAGGCAGCCGCGTGGAGCTACACCAACGCCGCCAGGCAGCAGCTCAAGACACAGGGGACCGAAGTCGTCGCCGTCCACGTAGGGCCGGTGGACACGGACATGCAGGCCGGCTTCGACGTCCCGAAGACCCCGCCGGCCGACGTGGCCCGCAGTGCCCTGGACGCGCTGGAGGCAGGCCGGCCCGAGGCCGTCGTCGACGAGATGAGCCGCAACGTGAAGTCCACGCTGCACGACGACCAGGCCCTGCTGTACCCGGCCATCGAGGCGCAGTTTGCCGGGCAGCTGGGCGACTGACCCACGGGAGTGCCGCGCGAGGTCGAGTCCGCGGTTCGGGCCCCGCAACGGTCACCGCGGTGTGGTCGAGGCGGGTGTCCGGCACCGCCGCGGGCAGCGGGCCACGAAGTCGGACTTCTGCGCGCGGCCGACCTCCAGCATCGCCGCGTACGACTGCTCAGGAACTCCGGAAGCGCCCCCCCGCACGCCCCGGAACCCTTGCTGCGCTGGCCACCACCCACCAAAGCATCATGTTCGTAATGTAATCCGCCGATGCTCATGGCGGATGCCGACAACCCGAGGAATCACGCATGCTCGACAGTCTGTGGACCCCGACCGTCGCCGGGAAGATCTCCCTGCCGCACCGTCTGGCGATGTCCCCCCTGACCCGCAGCCGGGCCACTCCGGAAGGCGTGCCGACCGAGCTGAACGCCGAGTACTACGCCCAGCGCGCCTCGCACGCCCTCATCATCACTGAGGGCACCCAGCCCTCCGCGGACGGCCAGGGCTATGTGGTGACCCCGGGCATCTACACCGACGAGCACATCGCCGGCTGGCGCAAGGTCACCGACGCCGTCCACAAGGCCGACGGACGCATCGTCATCCAGCTCATGCACGCCGGACGGATCTCCCACCCCGACAACACCCCCCACCACCGCCAGCCCGTGGCCCCCTCAGCGATCAAGCCGGCGGGCCAGATGTTCACCGCCTCCGGAATGCAGGAGATGCCCCAGCCGCGCGCACTGACCACCGACGAGGTCGCCGCGACGGTCGACGACTTCCGGCGCGCCGCCGCGGCCGCCATCGCCGCAGGCGCCGACGGCGTCGAGATCCACGGCGCCAACGGCTACCTCATCCACCAGTTCCTCTTCCCCACCACCAACCAGCGCACCGACCAGTACGGCGGCTCCCTCGACAACCGCATCCGCTTCGCGGTGGAGGTCGCCACCGCCGTGGCCGACGAGATCGGAGCCGACCGCACCGGCATCCGGCTCTCCCCCGGCAACCCCTTCCAGCTCGGCGACCTCGCCGAGGACGACACCCACGAGCTCTACCCGCACCTCGTACGCGCCCTCGCCCCCCTCGATCTCGCCTACCTGCACCTGGCCCACGGCGGCGACGAGGAACTCCTGGGCACGCTGCGCGAGTTGTGGCCGAACACGCTGCTCCTCAACCGCGCCGGCACCGACATCGCCACCCGCGCCAAGGACATCGACAACGGCATCGCCGACGTCATCACCGTGGGCTCGATGGCACTCGCCAACCCCGACCTGGTCGAGCGCATACGCGCCGGCGCACCCCTGAACACCCCCGACCCCACCACCTTCTACGGCGGCGGCGCGGCCGGCTACACCGACTACCCCACCCACACCGCCTGACCAGAACGCCGAAGCGCCCGAGGTGATCACCATCCTCGGGCGCTACGGCGTACGCACGGCGCAGCCACGCAGCGCTGAGCATGCGCTCGCGACGCGAGCGGTGTGCCGGCGATGACGACGAGGTCCCGCCCGCGGCTCGGAATCCGGACTCGCCGCACCGGACGTGGACTCGGCCCCC
Source organism: Streptomyces sp. SAS_270 (assembly GCF_052543295.1). Lineage (NCBI taxonomy): Bacteria > Bacillati > Actinomycetota > Actinomycetes > Kitasatosporales > Streptomycetaceae > Streptomyces > Streptomyces sp. SAS_270. Next base: position 2,274 of record NZ_JBMNDS010000147.1, on the reverse strand, counting down.
GTCCCATGGCTTGGCCTTGTCCAACCTGGTCGAGGCGTGGTGAAGGACGAGAACGGTCTTCACTAGGGGGTGGCACGCGCCAGGGATGGGCTCCTCGACTCGTCCGTTCGTTCAGGAAGCCCGGATCGCCCAGTCGATCTCCGCGCCGGTGCGGGCCACGACGACGGGCCACTCGTCCCTGAGGGCGGCAGGCAGAAGGTCGCGGTCCTCGTCCCGCTGAATCACGGTTGGTCCGCCCGGGACGACGAGCACGGCGTCCAGCCGGCGCAGCAGGACGGCGAGGAGGTCCATGATTCCGCCGCCGCCGAAGCGGTTGAAGGTGATGTTGCCCGGGCTGGAGAAGAACACACCCGCCTCCTCCCCCTCCGCAGTACGCACCTGCAGAAAGTTCATCCGGGGGGTCCCGTGCCACCACATAGGGGCCGAGGACCTCGTGCGCAGCACTCATGTCCAGCGGCGCCGGCTCACCGTTCTCGAACCGGCACACGAAGATGTCAACACTCATGGAGTCTTTTCTCGCCTCAGGTCGAGGCGTGGTGAAGGACGACGACGGCCTTCAGGATGTCAGTGATCCCGTTGGTGCTGCAGCGGAGTTTCCACAGAAGGCGCCAGCCCTTCAGGGTGGCCATGGCCTGTTCGCCCTAGGCAGCGGATCTTGGCGTGGCTACTGATGTGTCGCCGCTTCCAGCCCTTGAGCCGAGGCCCCTGAACGGCACCCGGACCGGGCGGCCGGCGCCCTGGTGAGCCCTGTCCGCCCAGCGCTTCACGTCGGCCTCGGCGAGTGCGTCGATGACGCCGTGGCACCGGGCGGTGGTCAGGTCATGTGCCGATCCGGGCAGTGCCGGTGAGGCCCACAGCAGTCGGCCGAGCGGATCGGTGAGGCCCTGGACGTTCATTCCGTGGCGTTTGTGTTTTCCGGAGTAGTACGGGATGTCGGCGGCGATCCGGTCGTCGGCAGCAGGGTGCCGTCCACAATCACGAAGGCTTGCGCCCGTATGGTCTTCATCGCCTCGGCCAGGGTCGGCGCGGCGGCGGCCAGGACGTCGATCACCTCACGCACATATCGGTACACGGTCGCGACGCCGATGCCGAACCCGGCGGCGAGCCGCGCGTAGCTGTCCCCGCACCGCAGGTGAGGGGCAGGCAAGCACGCGAAGCTCCTGGCGGACACAGGTCATCTTGGTCGAGAACCCACCTACCAAGACCTTCGGCCTTCCGCGCAGCCGGAAACCTCCAACACCTCACTGCCGCCGTCAGATTGGAAAAGGCTCACGAAGACGAAACACCCGCATGACTGCATACGAACTCGCCGACAAGGTCGTATTTCGGCATCGTGGATCTCCGGCCGGACACGCCGGAGATCGCAGCCGGCATCTCGTCGCCCGACGCCGTCGGCCTTACGGCGGACGTCTGCGACCGCAGCGCGCTCAACGGCGCAAGGCCGCCAGGCGGGCCTACGGCTTGCCGTCCGATGGGGGTGGATCGGCGGCAAATCACCTGTCGGCCATAATATTACATGCGTCAGGCCACACATTAGGATGGGATACCAGGCAATGGCCCGGCGGAGTTGATGGAGGAACCCTGTGGCGCGCTACACCAAAGAGCACAAGCAGGTGACGCGGCAGCGGATCATCGAGCGGGCCGGCCACCGTTTCAAGAAGGACGGCATCGACGGCTCCGGCATCTCCACACTGATGTCCGACGCCGGGCTCACCAACGGAGCCTTCTACGCCCACTTCGAGTCCAAGGACGACCTCGTCGCCAACGTCATCGCCGAGCAGCTGGGCGCCCAGGTGAAGCAGTACGGCGCGCTGCGGCCCGGCCGCGAGGGACTCGAAGACCTCATCCGCGCGTATCTGTCACCCGAGCACCGGGACAACCCCGGCGACGGTTGCCCGAGCGCCGCCCTGCTCGACGAGATCGGCCGCTGCGGTGACGGGGCCAAGAGCGCCTACACCGACGGTGCCAGGGCCATCCTGGACGAGCTCGCCGCCCGCCTGGCACCCGGGGATCCGCAGTCCGCCCGCGGTAAGGCCATCGGGCTCTACACCATGGCGGTGGGAACGCTGCAGCTGTCCCGCGCGCTCTCCGACCGAAAGTTCTCCGACGAGGTCCTTGAGCAGGGAATCGAGAACGCCCTCGCCTTCGCGCGATGACGGTCAGCACCGGCTGGTGACCTAGGGGGTGTTTTGAAAGTCCCGCACAGCACCCACGGCGCCCGGCACGCACCCTCGCCGCACCGGCCGAAGCCCCAAGTACGTCCAGTACGAGGGC
>NZ_JBMNDS010000146.1:0-11949 GCF_052543295.1 Streptomyces sp. SAS_270 | reverse complement strand
CCGCAGGCAACACCCCGGCAAACCTTTGCCAGAACCCACACCCCCACCTCATGCCAACCTCAAGCAAACCTCCAACACCCCACCCCACACCCCCAGACCAGACCAGACACACGGAGGGTCCAGCCAGGGACGACGCACGAGCCGAAGGTCCACCGAATGCCGAGCCAAGCGAGCGGACCGAACGCTAATAGCGGTCCCAAGACCGCACCGAAGTTGGCCATCGTCTCTGCGAACCCCGCGGTGCCCGGGTTCAGGTCAACCGGGGCGGGCCGGGCCGGCGCGTCACCACTACCGCCCTCCCCAACCCAGCCAGCCCGGCACCAGGACGTCCCGGACGAAGAGGCCGGTCCTCTGTCGGGCTCCCGTTGAACCAAGCCGCGACGGCCGTGTCGCGGTCGGTCGCCGCCCGTTGTCGGTCTTTGACGAGAGTCCGTGTGCCTGTCTCGGCGAAAACCGCTACCGCGAGCCGGCACAGCTGCGTCAGCATGGGCGGGAGCCACGACCGTGGGACTCAATGGAGGCAACTGGTGAATGCGGGGCCCGGGCCGAGGCTGATCTTGCTGTGCGGGCTCCCCGGCTCGGGGAAGACAACTCTGGCCAAACACCTGGCGGATGAGACTCCTGCGGTGCGGCTGTGCCCGGATGAGTGGATGTCAGATCTCGACATCGACCTGTTCGACGAATCAACCCGCGCCCGCCTCGAGAAGCGCTTCTGGGACCACGCCCAAGAACTGCTGACCCTCGGACAGTCCGTGATCTTGGAGTTCGGATTCTGGGCGCGTTCCGAGCGGGACGAGAAACGCCTGACTGCGCACGCTCTCGGCGTTCTGGTGGAACTGCACTATCTTTCAGCGTCGTTCGATGAACTGACCCGTCGCCTCCAAGCCCGCAACGCAGTGGGCGGGCGCGGGACAGTTCCCATCAGCCGCGAGATGCTCAAGGAATACGCGAAGCTCTTCGAAGCCCCCAGCGACGATGAACTCGACCTTTTTGACGAACCGGCTCCCAAGCGCCACGGCTGACCGGCCTTGCACACGCCCACCATCCGCACCAACCCGTGGGATGACCCAGCATCCCTACACACAAATGCCAGTCAGGGATGCCGAGCAGCGCACAAGACGCAAACCAGACCTCACCCTGCACACCGCGCACCACCTCGGGCCGGCGGCCGCACCCGCACACGCCACCACACCGCCTCCCAATCCACCGGCGGCCCGCCGCGCTGCAGAGCACCGAACGCTGCCAGCAGCCCCGGCACATCACCCACTCCTGCCCCGCCCCGAGGACTGCCCGCCAGCAGCAGAGACCGCCCCGACACCCCTCGCCCGCCCGAGCCACCCGAATCCGTATCCGCATCGGCAACCACATCCGCATCCGCAACCGGCGTCCCCCGCGCACCCGCTGCCACCGGACCCGCTGCCGTGCGCCCGGCTGCCAGACCGGCTGCCTCCTCAAGGCCGAGCAGGCCTGCCACATGCGTCGCCGCCCACACCCCCTCCCCGACCCCGGCCACTGCCCGGCCCGCCACCCCCCAGTCCTGCCACAATCGATACAACGCCACCTGATGGGCAAATAAAGCGACCCGCCCCAGTCGCGGGCCGGTCAGCAGTGCGGCATCCACCCCACCCTCCGGCGCAAACACCCCCGCCACCAACAACACCCGCAACTGCCCCGGCAACACGCCGCACACCGCATCGAACTCGGACCGAAACACCGGAAACGTCCCGTACAACGACCGTGTCAACCCCAGGTCCCGCCCCCGCCACCCCGGAAACAGCACCACAACCTCGGACCCCGAGACCTCCCGGGACGCAACACGCTCAACCACGCCATGCGGCTCCAACGCTCAACCCACCCCGCCCCTCCACTCAACCGGCCAGGACACCAAGCCCCCGGCTGCACATGACGCAAACGGCCACATCCCAGGAACGGCCACCGCGCACACCACAAAACAGCCCGGCCACCGGGGTAGGGGCCGGATGGCCGGGCTGGACGCAAAGCTCCACGGCCCGGGGGAAGACCAGGAGCCGGCCTCACCCCGATCCTGCCCACCCCGCCTCGAACCCCACTCAACCCGCACCGGCCTGGCCCAGAACGCGTCGGGCGCAACAGGCGAGAACAAGATGGGCTACGGCGGCTCGGGAGAGAGAAGACGAGAGGTACCGGGCCGCAAGCGCGGCCCGTCCGTTGACGCGTTGGGCGTGGCGATTGCGGTGGCGGCACTCGCCGGGTCCGTGCACGACTACGCCGCCGCTATCGCGCTGCTGGGCGAGGTCGCCGCCAACACCGACACCCTCAAAGAGGCCCTGGTCGACCAGGGTTTCAAGAACGCTGTCGTCGCGCACGGGCAGACGGTGGGCATCGAGGCGGAGATCATCGAGCGCAATCCGGCTCAGACCGGGTTGCGCGGCAGGCGGGTGCGCGACCAGGCGGGCAGTTCCGGACGGCTCCGCGCCCGCCGGCGCCGGCTGGCGGCCGTGCCGACCGGCGGACGGGGCGACGTCACGCAGGGGCGCCGAGCGGCGGGTGGTCGAGCACGCGGGGCTTGTACTCGACGAGCTGGATGCGGCCGTCGAAGGTGCGGTGCTCGATCATCTCGAGGGCAACGTCCGGATATCCGTCGTAGATGCGTTCTTCGCCCGTGGCCCCGGTGATCACCGGGAACATCACGACTCGGAAGCGGTCGACGAGTCCGGCTCGTAGCAGGGACCGGCACAGGCTGAGGCTGCCGATCGTGCTGAGGAGCCCCGAGCCACTCGACTTCATGGCGCGGACCGTCTCGACGGCGTCATCGCGGAGGAGCGTGGAGTTGGCCCATGTCAGTGGCTCCTTGAGTGAGGAGGAGAACACCACCTTGGACGCTTGCGTGAGCTGGTCGACGGACGCCTCTTCTTCGGGCCTGAACTCGTCTTGGCCCTCCGGGACCTCGCCTGCGGCGAAGCCCGACATCAGGCGGTACGTCTTCGCTCCCATCAGGTAGGTGACCTCGGGCTGCTCGCCGAGCCATGCGAGGTACTCCGGGCCCTCAAGGCCCCAGAACCCGGGCCATCCCTCTCCCGATGCGTAGCCGTCGAGGGTGGTGATGAAGTCGACCAGAAGCTCCGACATGGCAGTGTCCTTTCCTGGGGTGTCATGAGCTTGGACCGGCCGGGAGCCACAAACTCATCGGCCACGCTGTGGAGTATCGAGAAATCCCGTGACGCTGCAGCCAATCAGGTCGGCGGTGCGGCACTGCTTCGTCGGTGAGGCTTCACCTGCGACGGCGAGGGAGCCAGCGCGCCTACCCCTCCCGAAGTAGTGTGCCGAGGCTCGGTAGTTGTCACCGGTATAGCCGGATGACGTGGAGATTGGGACTGGTCGAAGCAGTCTGGCCGACACCAGTGAGGCAAGCGGCTTGTCACACACCGTGACTCGGCAGCAACTTCTGTCACCGGCCACGGCGGGTGTGGGGCCCGACAGTTCATTGGATCAGGTCGGTGTGCGGATGTTCGGGAGAGGTCGGGCAGACGTAGAACTGCATGTTGTCGGTGCTGCCTACTTCTATCTTGGTCGGCTGCGCCGGGTTCTGGCCGGCACGATGACCGTCGGCGTAGGCGGCGGCTTGGTCTTCGTAGGGCGCCCAGCCGCGTCCCTCACCGCCGTCCCATTCGAAGGAGGCGATGGTCAGCAGCGGGACCATCTGCACGTCGCACACACCGCAGTTTCGACGGTACGGGTCGGTGCGGCCCCATGGCGGCCAGCCCCCGACCTTCCAGCCGGGAGCGTCAGCCAGATGGCCGTCGTAGAACTCCGCCGGATAGTCCGCGTACGAGCTGTCCACGCCGACGTCGGCTGCCTGCCACCTGCTCCAGTCCCCCACCGCCAGCCGCATCTCCGGGCTCAGATCGAGGCTGTTGGGATACTCGGTGATTGCTTCTGGTGCCAGCAGACACGGCTCCGGCACATATCCCGGCCAGTCCGCCTCATACGGTTCTGGCGGTGTGGCCAGAACGTCGACGACCGTGGCGGCGGATCGCCAGAACAGTGCGGTCGACGGCTTGTAATCCGGATCGTGGTCGTAGGGGCACCAGAGAACCTGGAGCAGATCGGCCTGGCCGGGCGGCCGCAACAAAGGTATGTCGCGCAGATACAGCTGGGCCACGGGCAACATGGGGACCGGAAATTCCGCGGGCTCCGGAGGGCCGGCCGCGAGGCGTTCCGCGAGCAACGCGGCGTTCTGTTCCTTGATCGCCTCCTCCTCGGGCGTGAACGCAGGACCATGGGGATCACGGTGCAGCCGGGCCCGCACGCGCCTGTCGAGCCGCACTTGTGCCGGCGACTGGCGGAACCCGCTGTCCACGTGCGTGCCTTCGCAGTACGACCAAGGCTCCTCAGCCGGCCACAGCAACGGCCCCCCGACTGAGCTCTCCCTGATCGAAGGCAATCCGGCGCGAGGATGCAGCCGAATCGCGGTACGCGCCAACGGAGCCAGCTCAGGAAAGACCGCGGTCACGTCCACAGGCCGCGGCGGTGTAGTACGTACGAGGACCATGGTGGTGATCCTTTCACCAGCCACTGACAACCCCTGGCCGCCTCAACAGCAGCGAGACCGCTGGAGGGCCATGGCGCTGGATGCCTGCCTCTTGGGTGGGGTCAGCTGGTGGGGTCGGTCGGACTGTCGCGGAGCATGGCCTTGTAGAGGGCCTCGTGGGCGGGTGAAGGGGGTAGGGGTCCGCGGGCCGGGGCTTCGCAGGACTGGATCAGTAGGGCGACGACACGCCGCCAGGCGTCGGGGGCGGCCTGGCCGGTGGCGTTGACGACGCCGGCGTTGGCCATGTGGATCAGGACCAGGTCCGATGGGTCGAAGTCCTCGCGCAGCCGGCCGGTGGCCTTGGCGCGGCTGATGAGCTCCAGCATGGCCTCGTACGCCTCGTTGCGGCGCTGCTCCATGGCTTTGGCAGTGGGGAAGGTCGTGGTCAGGACGTCGGCGAAGCCATAGTCGGCGGCCTGCATTGCGCAGGCGGCCTCGATGTAGCCGGTGAAGCCGTCCCAAGGATCGGGGTTGTCGAGCGCGGTGGCTACCGCGTCGGCATAGGCGTCCATACGGTCGGCGAAGACGGCGGCGACCAGGTCTGCCTTGGCGGGGAAGCGGCGGAGGAGGGTGGCGATCCCCACGCCTGCCTCGCGGGCCACGGATGCCATGGAGGCGTCCAGGCCGTCACGCGCGAAGACGGTACGAGCGGCAGCGATGATCCGTTCCCGGTTGCGCTCGGCGTCGCTGCGCAGGGGCCGGTCGGCGGAGGTGTCGGAGCGCGGGGTGCGAGGGGTCATGCTCATCACTCTAGCAATTGGAGCGGTCTATCCATTTTCCGTGTTACGGTGATCCAGCGAAACGGAACGGCCTATCCAGATACCTGCAAAATGGAGTGACCTATCCAGATCGCGAGAGTCCTGAGGCGCCCGGAGCCTGCACCGCCGGGCGGGGCTCTCATCGACACCCCCACCAAGGCATGACGAAAGGGATTGCTGTGACCAGCATCGCCATCATCGGAGCCGGCCCCCAGCTGGGCCTGGCCATCGCCCGCACCTTCGGCTCCGAGGGCTTCAACGTCGCCCTGATCTCCCGTAACCGCGACAAGCTGGGCGGCCTCGTCGACCAGCTCACCGCCGAGGGCGTCACCGCCGCCGCGTTCCCCGCGGACGTGCTCGACCGCGACGCCCTCACCCAGGCGCTCAAGGACGCCGCCGCACGGTTCGGCCGCATCGACGTCCTGGAGTACTCCCCGGTCGGCACGTTCGGCTCCACCGCCCTGACCGCCCCGACAACAACCGAGCCCTCCCACGTGGAGACGGAGATGAACTTCCAGCTCTACGGGGCCATCGCCGCCACCCAGGCGGTGCTGCCCGCCATGCGCGAGGCCGGAGCGGGCACCTTGCTGTTCACCACCGGCGCCGGCTCGATCTGGCCCGACCCTCGGGTGGCCAACGTCAACGCCGCCGCCGCGGCGCTGCGCAACTGGGTCAAGAACCTGCACACGGAACTGGCCGACACCGGCATCCAGGCCGCCCACGTCGGCATCGACTCCTCGATCGGTGTCTCCGTCATCCCCGGCCTGGAGGCGGCCAAGCCCGAGCAGATCTCCCCGCTGTACTGGGAACTGCACACCACCCACCGCGGCGAGGCCGAGCGCGTCTTCCGCCTGGAGGGCCAGGCGTTCCCCCGCGCCTGACGTCCCGCCAGGGCTTCTGAGCTACCCACTCGCCGAACTCTGACCACACCACGGCATGTTGGTGGCCGACACGAACCACGAAGCGGAACGTGTCGGCCACCCCGGCGTGCCCAGGACACTCGGCCTGAGCAGCGGGGACATGCGCCGCACCCGCGCGGCCGTCGAGCGCTACCGAGCCGGACGGCACCGGCTCCGACCGGTCAAGCTCGCGGCCTGTCCACACCGTTGTACGTCGCCTGCCGGAACGGATGCGATGTCCTCGTATGGACGGGGAGTCAGATCAACGGACGGCGATATCAGCCATGTCGATGGCGACGAAGACAATCTGGTCATCGCCTGCGGGCGCGTAGGCCCGTCGCGTACCAGGAATAATGATGCCGTCGACATCACGGTAGCCGGCCGCGTAAAGCTCTGACTCGACGGTCCTGCCGACGACGTCAATGGTGAAGTCATGGCGGCGCAGGAGACCGTCAGGTCCGAAGCAGAACACCTGCGTTCGGGTGTGGCTCTTGATTTCGGCGGGGAAAGTTACCTGCAGCCGTCGCCACTCTTCACCATCGGCCTCGATCGGGGCGATCTCTACCGAGACGAACCCCGGCCAGGTGAACAGGAACGGCGCATTCAGATACGTCCACAGTGCTTCCCCGGTGAAGTATGCAAGATGAATGTCGTCCCACGGCGTCTCAAACTGGTGACCGTCGAACGACCGCTCCGGATTGTCGCGCGTTTCGACGATCGCTCCGTCCGCTTGCTGTAGGACCACCCGGTCGGGCTCGAAGACCGACCTGCGGTTTTGACCAAGGAACTCCATGGTCAGCCGCTCCCGAGTGGTGTCCACGTCGCAGCGAATGTTCGTTAGCGCATCGCCCTTTCCCTTCAACTGCCAGAAGGCGCCGGTGATGTCGGCGTCCATGGTAATCGTCCGAATGCGATTCCAGCGGTCCATACCACCGTGCGCTGCGACGGCTCTTGCAAGTAGATCGTTCATTTTTCTTTGCTCCCGAACTTCACGCGCTGGCTTGAACAACTGAAGGAGAGGAACGATGCGCCCATTCAGGCCGGTCAACCAAGGTCAACTGCGGGTGCCAGGAGACAGCCTCGTCCGCAGGGCAGGGCCACATTCGAGCATGATCACCCGTAGTGCCCAACTGAAGAGCCGGGTTCGATTCCCGTCATCCGCTCTCTTCGAAACCCCGGGCGTCCCGTCAGGGGGTTTCGCTTTTCATTCGGGCCCGCAAATGCGCCACGTGCGCGGCGGGCAATCCGGTTTCCTCCGCGCGGGCAAGCGCGGCCCCGGCCGACGGGGAACCCAAGCGGTGCAACAACTCCGCCCTCGACGCGTGCCACCACGGGTATTCCGCGAGGCCGGGTAGCTCGTCCACCAAGACCAGGCCCGCCGTCGGCCCGTCCCTCTCCGCCACCGCTGCCGCACGGTTCAGCCGGACGACCGGGGTGTCCTGGACCGACAACAGCACGTCGTACCAGGAGATCACCGCATCCCAGTTCGTCTCCGCGTAGGACGGAGCCAAATCGTGGCAGGCCGCGATCGCCGCCTGGACCACGTACGCGTCGGGGACCGACGGTGTACGGCGGAGGCCGACACCCACCAGCGCGACGCCCTCCTTGATCAGCTCGCTGTCCCACTTGGTCCGATCCTGTACGGACAGCAGCACCGGCAAGCCGGACGAGTCGAACCGTGCGGCCCGCCTGGCGTCCTGCAGGACCACCAGCGCCAGCAACCCCAGCGCCGTGGGCTCGTCCGGCATCAGCGACGCCAACAGGCGGGCCAGGCGGACACCTTCGGTGAGCAGCACCGAGCGGCTCGTGTACCCCTCGTTGAAGATCAGGTACACCGTCGACGCCACCCCGGCCAGGCGCGACGGCAGTTCCTCCGCCGAAGGCACCCGATACGGGATGCGCGCCGTGGCGATCTTCTGCTTCGCCCGCGTCAGGCGCTTCGCCATCGTCGCCTCGGGGACCAGCAGGGCTCGAGCCACCTCTGCGGTCGACAAACCGCCCAACGTACGAAGCGCCAAAGCGACCTGCGCTTCCAGCGACAACGCCGGGTGGCAGCACGTGAACACCAGCCGCAGCAGGTCGTCTCGGACGGCGACCGGGTCGGGGCAGGGGTCGACGGCCGGCATCGCGGCCACCTCCTTGCCGAGCCGCTTGGCTTCGCGGCGGATCACGTCCACCGCACGATGGCGGGCCGCTACCAGCAGCCAACCGCGCGGGTTTCCCGGGACGCCGTCGCGCGGCCACGTCTCCAGCGCGCGCACGACGGCGTCCTGGACCGCATCCTCGGCGAGGTCGACGCTGCCGGTGACGCGGACCAGCGTGGCCAGCACCCGGGTGCCCTCGTCCCGGACCAGCCGCGCGACCGCGTCCCCGGCGTGGGTCACCGGCCGAAGTCGACGACGGGCCGGACCTCGATCGCGCCGTTCCAGGCACCCGGGATCCGCGCGGCCACCTTGACGGCCTCGTCCAGGTCGACGCACTCGATGAGGTAAAAGCCGGTCAGTGCTTCCTTCGTCTCGGCGTACGGCCCGTCGGTGGTGACGACATCGCCTGACTTGCCGCCGGTGACGCGGACCGTCGTCGCGGTCGCGGTCGGGTACAGCGCCGCGCCGCCGCGGATCACTGACTGGGCACCCTCATGGAACTCGTTGTAGTCCTTCATCATCTCGGCGGCCTCCGGCTTTGTCGGGTCGACGTCGGAGGCGTAGATGAGCGCGGCGTACTGAGGCATGACAGCTCGCTCCTCACAGGGGTCCGGCCGGCGCCGATCGCCGGCTCTCACAGTAAGGACGAACGGACGCAGGCGCCCCGGGACACCCGCGCCGGACTTTCTCAGGCATGTTCACCGCTACGGCCCCGCGGAGCCGGTCGCCCCAGCGAAGCGTTGGCAGCGGCGAGGCCAGGCCGTGAACGGAACCTCTTAGATTCGATAAACGTCTATGTTGACGCTCATCAATACAAGTGTCATGCTGAGCCGCGCAGGCCATCGACAGATGTCGAAACACGCAAGGAGTCGCCGTGAACGCGCCCGCCATCACCGAGCTGCCCGTCGTCGTGATCGGAGCCGGACCCGCCGGTCTGGCCGCAGCCGCCCACCTCACACGTCACGGCATCGAGCCCCTGGTCCTGGAAGCCGGCCCGGCCGCCGGTGCGGCGGTGCGCGAGTGGGCGCACGTCAGGCTGTTCTCCACATGGGGCGAAGTGGTCGACCCGGCCGCCGAGAAGCTCCTCGCTCCGACCGGCTGGACACGACCCGACCCCGCGACTTACCCCTCCGGCGGCGACTGGGCCGAGCAGTACCTTCAGCCCTTGGCCAACGTCCTCGGCGACCGGGTCCGCACCGGCGCTCGCGTCACCGGCATCTCCCGCGCGGGCCGGGACAGGATCGTGGACGCCGACCGCGAAACCCAGCCCTTCGTCGTCCACGTCGCCTACGCCGATGGCCGTGAGGAGCGGCTGTTCGCCCGCGCGGTCATCGACGCTTCCGGCACCTGGACCACCCCCAGCCCGGCCGGCGGCAGCGGTCTACCCGCCATCGGCGAGCGTACGGCGGCCGACCGCGTCGCCTACCGCGTCCCGGACCTGAAGAACCCGGTCGTCCAGGCCCGGTACGCGGGCAAACGCACGGCAGTCGTCGGCTCCGGCGCCTCCGCCTTCACCGCGCTCGCCTACCTCGCCGACCTGGCCAAGGCTGACGGCGGCGCCGGCACGAAGGCGGTATGGATCCTGCGCCGGGGCATCTCCGGATCCACCTTCGGCGGTGGGGAAGGCGACCAGCTGCCCGCCCGCGGCGCCCTCGGCCTCGCGGCCAAGGCCGCCGTCGACGAGGGGCATGCGGAAGCGGTCACCGGCTTCCGTACCGACGCCATCGAGCGCGACAGCGACGGACGCCTGATCCTGGTGGGCGAGGACGGTCGTCGTCTCGACCCGGTGGACGAGATCATCGTGCTGACCGGCTTCCGCCCCGATCTGTCCTTCCTGTCCGAGCTCCGCCTCGGACAGGACGAGCGCCTGCAGGCCCCGGTCGAGCTCGCCCCGCTGATCGACCCCAACCAGCACTCCTGCGGCACCGTCTACCCGCACGGCCACCGCGAGCTCTCCCACCCCGAACAGGGCGTGTACCTCGTAGGCATGAAGTCGTACGGCCGCGCACCGACCTTCCTGGCCATGACCGGCTATGAACAGGTCCGCTCCGTCGCCGCCGCCATCGCCGGCGACGCCGAGGCTGCCGACCGTGTCGAACTCACCCTCCCCGAAACCGGCGTGTGCGGCGGCGCCGGCCTCTTCGATGCCCCCGAGGCCGACCAGCGGGACAGTGGAGGCCCCTACGCCCCTGCGCCCCAGCTCGTCCAGCTCGGCGCACCGGCCGCTGCGGCGGCTCCTGCCGGTCTGGCATCGGCGGGCGGCTGCTGCGGCTCGTGACTACTGCCGGCACACGCCGGAGCAGGGCCGCGACCACGCGAGTGCGCGCAGGCGCGGCAAGACCATCGACGGCTCGGACGTAACCGACGAGGTCGTGCTGTCGGTGGGCTCCGCCTGCACGACATAGCCGCCTGGTTAGTGCCCCGACCGGAACAGTTCACCGGGTGGCGTGGCCGCAGGTAGCGTCGCGTCATGGGAGAAGCCGAGGTCCGGGTCGTGGTCCGCAAGTTCGACGGCAGTCTGCACTGGCACCACTCCATGATGTGGCTCGGTGAGGACGAATACGGGATCTGGCTCGGTGCGCCGATCGGGACGATCTACGGCAAGGGCAACCAGCGTGCGGTGTACGCAACGGAAGAGCGTCGGGTCATGCTCTTTCCCCGCGGTGCCTGGTGGACGGCTCTGTTTCAGGCAGCTCCCGCCCATCTGGACGTGTACTGCGATCTCACCTCCTGCCGAATGGTCACACCCGGGAGAAGTGAGGACAGTCGACCTGGATTTGGATGTATGCCGGATACGGGCAGACGGATCCGTCTTCGTTGACGACGAGGATGAGTTCGCCGTACATCAGGTGCGCTACGGCTATCCCCCTGATGTCGTCGCGCGTGCCGTGGCGGCATCCGAGTGGCTGTCAGCAGCGCTGCGCGAGGGCATGCAGCCCTTCGGTGACCATTATCTGACGTGGCTTGACCAGGTCAAGTGACCTTCGCCCGGCTGCTGGTCAGGCTGCGGTTGTGAGGTGAAGCACGGCTCGACGCAGCCAGGGTGTTGGCGGTGCCTTTGCGGCTACGGGACAACGCCGCACAGCTGGTCATCGCCGACGGAATAGCTGGGTGGAAGCAGGTGACGCCATGGGTGCGGCGCAAAGTCGCCGGGAGAGCCGGTCATCCTTGCCTTGCCCGGCCCGACTCCCCTGGTGGGCGGGTAAATGGGCTCAGGCGGCGAACAGGTCGAACGTCGACGAACAACGCGGCGACGCCAGCTGATCCAGCAACGGATCCACCGACAACATCGCCTGATGCAACCGCTGCAACTGCGGCGCCGGCTCCACACCCAACTCCTCGATCAACCGCCCCCGCAACCGCCGATACACATCCAACGCCGCACTCTGCCGCCCCGACCGGTACAACGCCACCATCACCTGCGAATGCAACCCCTCATGCTGCGGATGCCGCGCCGTCAGCTCCGTCAACTCCGCCAGCAACTCCGCATGCCGCCCCAACCGCAGATCCGCATCAATCCGCCGCTCCACCGTCACCAGCCGGCTCTCCTCCAGCCGCAACACCTCAATATCCAGCAC
>NZ_JBMNDS010000145.1:0-12241 GCF_052543295.1 Streptomyces sp. SAS_270 | reverse complement strand
CCGCAACGGCTGGAACATCGGCACGACCACCGCGCACAGGTCGAGCCAGTGCGTGCGGACGAACTCCCGGCGCCGGCGGGCGAGTGCGAGCCGCATGAGTGTTTCTTCAAGGCGTGAACTCCCGTACGGCGAAAGGACTTTCTCGACTTCACCTCTTGACGGCCGGAGTGACAGAGAGCACATTGGCCGCGCAGCTGCTTTGAGAGCGCTCTCAAAAACACCCGCGCACCTCACTCCGTACCCGAAGAGGCACCCATGAGTGGCACTTCCGGAACGACCAGCACCTCCAGCACCTCCAGCACCTCCAGCACGCCCGGCGGACGCGGCCCGCTGCGGCGCGTGCTCGTCGCCGTGCTCGGCACCCTGAGTCTCGCGGCCGCCGCGGCGACAGCCGCGACCCTGCCCGCGAACGCCTCCGCTCCCCCACCCCCCTCCGGCTGGTCCCAGGTCTTCCTCGACGACTTCGACGGCGCCGCCGGATCGGGCGTCAACACCGCCAACTGGCAGTACACGACGGGCACGAGCTATCCCGGCGGACCCGCGGGCTTCGGCACCGGCGAGGTCGAGACGATGACGAACAGCACCAACAACGTCTCGCTCGACGGCGCCGGAAACCTGCGGATCACGCCGCGCCGCGACAGTGCGGGGAACTGGACCTCGGGCCGCATCGAGACGACGCGCTCCGACTTCCAGCCGCCCGGCGGCGGCACACTGCGCGTCGAGGCGCGGCTCCAGATGCCGAACGTGACCGGCGCCGCCGCCAAGGGCTACTGGCCCGCGTTCTGGATGCTGGGCGCCCCCTACCGCGGCAACTGGTGGAACTGGCCCGGCGTCGGCGAGCTGGACATCATGGAGAACGTCCAGGGCATCAACAACGAGTGGGCCACGATGCACTGCGGCACCAGCCCCGGCGGCCCCTGCAACGAGAAGTCCGGCATCGGCGGCCAGAAGGTCTGCGAGGGCACGACCTGCCAGGGCGGCTTCCACACCTACGCCGTCGAGTGGGACAAGTCGAAGAGTCCCGAAGAGATGCGCTTCTACCTCGACGGCGTCAACTTCCACACGGTGCGGCAGAACCAGGTCGACGCGACGACCTGGGCCAACGCCACCAACCACGGCTTCTTCGTCATCCTGAACGTCGCGATGGGCGGCGAGTTCCCGGCGGCCTTCGGCGGCGGCCCCGACGGCGGCACCGACCCCGGCCACCCGCTCGTGGTCGACTACGTCCAGGTACTCCAGTCGACCGGCGGCGGTGGCGACACGACCCCGCCGCCCACGACCCCACCACCCACGACCCCACCGCCCTCCGGCAACCTCGACGCCTACAGCGCCATCCAGGCCGAGTCGTACGACGGCCAGGCAGGCGTGGGCACGGAGAGCACCACCGACTCCGGCGGCGGACAGAACATCAGCACGCTCGCGAACGGGGATTACGCGCTCTTCAAGGGCGTCAACTTCGGCTCCACGGCGGCCCATCAGTTTTATGGCCGGGTCGCGAGCGGCGCGGCGGGCGGCGTCAGCGGTCTCGTGGAGGTGCGCCTCGACAGCCGTACCAGCGCGCCGGTCGGCAGTTTCGCGGTGGCCGACACCGGGGGCTGGCAGAGCTGGAAAACGGTCCCGGCGAACATCAGCTCCGTCACCGGTACCCACGACGTCTATCTGACCTTCACCAGCGGCCAGCCGGCCGACTTCGTGAACGTCAACTGGTTCGACTTCGGTCACTGACAAAGGAGTTGACCCATGACCACAAACTCCCCGGCCAGGTCGAGGACGCCACGCTCCGAGGCCGGGCGGCTGATCACCGCCGTCCTGGCCGCCCTCCTCACGGTGCCGGCGCTCGGCCTGGCCGGGGCGGTTCCCGCGCGGGCCGCCGCCGACTACACCCAGGGCGTCACCGCGACCGGCTCCGGCTCGGTCCAGATCTGGTTCAAGCCGACCACACCCGCGTCGCTCGTCGACGTGCACTACCTGTCATCGACCGCCGGCCAGCAGAACTTCCGGATGACGAACAACGCGGGCACCTGGCAGCAGAACGTCAGCGGCCTGCCGAGCGGATTCACGTTGGACTACTGGTTCACGTTCGAGAAGAACGGCCCGCTCTACGACACCCCGCACTTCACCTACACCGTCGGCAGCGACGGCGGAGGTGGGGGCGGCGGCGGAGGGGGCGGCGGCACTGGCAGCTTCCCGATCACCTTCCAGAACAACACCCGTGGCACGTACGGCAATTCACAGGTCTACGTCACGGTCCTCGGACAAGTCACGCCCGGTCAGTGGTCGTACATGAAGTCCGACGGGACCATGACCCACATCAACCACCTGGACGCCGGCGCCCCTGGTCATCTCACCAAGAACGGCGTGAACTACCCGAACATGTCGTTCACGCTGACCCCGTCCGGCGGCTCGGTCCCCTCCCCCACATCGATCCGGGGCGGCCGGATCTACGTCTCGCTCGGCTCCCCGATGTACATCCCGGTCTCCCCCGACGACCAGGGCTGGGGCGGCCCCGACCTGCGCAACCCCGGCGACCCCAACACGGACGTCTACTACGACTGGTACGAGTACACGTACGTCCACGGTCAGGTCGCCTTCGGCGGGAACACCACCCAGGTCGACCAGTTCGGCTTCCCGATGACCTCGCACCTGACACAGACGTCGAGCGGCTACGACACCACACGGGGCATCACACTCACCCGCGCACAGGTCATGTCGCAGTACGCGGCCTCGGCGGGCGCTGCCTTCAAGCCGCTCCAGAACACGTACCGGATCATCGCCCCACGCTCCTCCAACCTCTTCCTCGCGGGAGGATCCCAGGCGAACTACCTCCAGTCCTACGTCGACCAGACCTGGTCCTACTACTCCACCCACCCCTTCAAACTGACCCGTCTGGGCGAGACCTTCTCCGGGCAGGTCAACGGCACCACCCTCACCTTCACCAAGAACGGCGCCGGCCCCTTCACACTGCGGAAGCCGTCCTCCCCGGACGTGGTGGCCTGCGCGGGCGCGCTCGCCTCGGGCAGTGATCCGGAGAAGCAGCTCGGTGCGGAGTTCTGCGCCGCGTTCAACCGGGGCGTGGCCCTCGACACGTCGGCCTGGTACACCCCGTCCGCCTACTACACGGGAGGCATCAAGAACGACTACGCCGGCTTCTTCCACACCGTCGGCCTCGACCGGCGCGCCTACGGCTTCCCCTACGACGACATCAACGACCAGTCGTCGGTGCAGATCCTGGGAAACAGCGATCCGCCGACCGGGCTGACGCTCGGCATCGGTTGGTGAGTACCGAGCAACAACGGGGGGGTGGGCCGGTCGGCCCGCCCCCTCGGTCAGGTCAGCGCAGCTCCGCCCGGAACGCCACCGGCGTCGCCCCCGTGTGCTGGTGGAAGTACTTGGAGAAGTTGGCCGCGTCGGGGAAGCCCACGGCGACGCCGATGCGGCCGATCGGCATGTCCGTGTGGGCGAGCAGGCGCTTGGCCTCCAGGACGACCCGCTTGTCGATGAACCCCTTGGGGGTCTCGCCGGTGGCCGCCCGGACCGCGCGGACCAGGGTGCGGCGGGAGTAGCCGAGGGCGTCGGCGTACGCGCTGACGCTGTGGTTGGTGACGAAGCCCTTCTCGACCGCGTCCCGGAACAGGGTGAACGTGGTGTCGGTCCGCTCGCGCGCCGCCTCGGCGGAGCTGGCCGCGAGGTGGGCGAGGCGCAGCAGGAACGCGGTGAGCGAGTGCCGCAGCACCGAGGTGTGCAGGCTGAGCGGCAGCGTGGTCGTGTCGACGTACTCGCGTTCGAGCTGGTCGAGGGAGTGCCGCAGGGCGGCGAGCCGGTCCGTGTCGGGGCGCAGCAGCGGTGGCTGGTCGTAGCGGTAGAGGCCGGTCGCCTCGACGGTCGCGCGGGGCAGGAAGCCGGGCTGCATGGTCAGGACGGTGCCGCGGTAGCGGTCCGTGCGGGAGAACCGGTGCACCTGGCCGGGGCGGATCCACAGGAGGTCGCCCGCCAGGGCCTCGTACTCGGCGAAGTCGATCATGTGCCGGACGGGGCCGTCGCTGAAGAGCATGACCACGTGGAAGTCGATGCGGTGCACGCGCTCCAGGGGCGCGTCCGCGTGCCAGACGCGGCCGGTGCCCATCGGGCCGACCTGCATCCCCACGCCGGAGACGCTCAGATCGGCGGGGAAGGGGAAGGTCCTGATCCCGTCGCCGTCATCGCGGGCGTCTTGGGTGTTTCTGTCTGCCATGTCCCTCTCGCGCCGGCTCGGCCCCGCAGTCGTTGTCCCACTTTCACCAAAGGCTGACACAGGGAGACCTTCCCCGGCAAAAGTCTGACTTTTACTTTTGAAGGCGTTCCCCAGTGATTCCGCTTCTCGTGAGGACTTCTTGAAGATGAGCACGCAGACGCCCGACAGTTTCCCTGACGGTTTCGAGTGGACCGACCTCGATCGGCGTGCCGTGGACACCGCCCGCATCCTGGCGGCCGATGCCGTACAGAAGGTCGGCAACGGCCACCCGGGCACGGCGATGAGCCTGGCCCCGGCGGCGTACACGATCTTTCAGAAGGTGATGCGCCACGACCCCGCCGACCCGGAGTGGACCGGCCGCGACCGCTTCGTCCTCTCCCCCGGCCACACCTCGCTGACCCTGTACACCCAGCTCTTCCTCTCCGGCTACGAGCTGGAGCTGGACGACCTGAAGGCGTTCCGCACGCACGGCTCCAAGACGCCCGGTCACCCCGAGTACGGCCACACGGCGGGCGTCGAGACCACCACCGGCCCGCTGGGTCAGGGCGTCGCCAACGCGGTGGGCATGGCGATGGCCGCCCGCTACGAGCGCGGCCTCTTCGACCCCGAGGCCCCCGAGGGCGAATCCCCCTTCGACCACACCATCTGGGCGATCGTCTCGGACGGCGACCTGGAGGAGGGCATCTCCGCCGAGGCGTCCTCCCTCGCGGGCCACCAGAAGCTGGGCAACCTCGTCTTCGTCTACGACGACAACCACATCTCCATCGAGGGCGACACCGCGACCGCGTTCTCCGAGGACGTGCTCAAGCGCTACGAGGCGTACGGCTGGCACGTGCAGCGGATCGAGCCCGAGCTCGGCGGCGACATCGACGTCCACGCGCTGCACACGGCGCTCAAGGCGGCGCAGGCCGAGACCGGGCGCCCCTCGATCATCGCGATGCGCACGATCATCGCCTGGCCCGCCCCGAACGCCCAGAACACCGAGGCCTCGCACGGCTCCGCGCTCGGCGCCGAGGAGATCGCGGCCACCAAGCGCCTGCTCGGCTTCGACCCCGAGCAGACCTTCCAGGTCGACCCCGAGGTGCTGGCCCACGCCCGCGAGGCCCTCGACCGCGGCGCCGAGGCGCACGCCGCCTGGGACAAGCGCATCGGCGAGTGGCGCACCGCCGACCCCGAGCGCGCCAAGCTCTTCGACCGGATCGTGGCCGGCCAGCTCCCCGAGGGCTGGGAGCAGTCGCTTCCCACCTTCGAGGCGGGCACGTCCGTCGCGACCCGCGCCGCGTCCGGCAAGGTCCTCCAAGCGCTCGGCGGCGTGCTCCCCGAGCTGTGGGGCGGCTCGGCCGACCTCGCGGGCTCGAACAACACCACCATCGACAAGACGTCGTCCTTCCTGCCGAAGGGCAACCCGCTGCCGGAGGCCGACCCCTACGGCCGCACCGTCCACTTCGGTATCCGCGAGCACTCGATGGCCGCGGAGATGAACGGCATCGCGCTGCACGGCAACACCCGCATCTACGGCGGCACCTTCCTGGTGTTCTCCGACTACATGCGCAACGCCGTACGCCTCTCCGCCCTCATGCAGCTCCCGGTGACGTACGTGTGGACGCACGACTCCATCGGTCTGGGCGAGGACGGCCCCACCCACCAGCCGGTCGAGCACCTCGCCTCGCTGCGCGCCATCCCCGGCCTGAACATCGTCCGCCCCGCCGACGCCAACGAGACGGCGATCGCCTGGGCCGAGATCCTCAAGCGGCACGCCGTCAACCCGGCCCCGCACGGCCTGGCGCTGACCCGGCAGGGCGTGCCGACCTACCCCGCCAACGCCGATGCGGCACGCGGCGGATACGTCCTTCAGGACTCCTCCACCGAGACGCCCGACGTCGTCCTCATCGCCACCGGCTCCGAGGTGCAGCTCGCCGTCGCGGCCCGCGAGCAGCTGGAGGCCGAAGGGGTCGGCACGCGGGTCGTGTCGATGCCGTCCGTGGAGTGGTTCGAGGAGCAGTCCGCCGAGTACCGCGCGAGCGTCCTTCCGCCGTCCGTGAAGGCTCGCGTGGCGGTCGAGGCCGGCATCGGTCTGACTTGGTACCGGTACGTGGGTGACGCGGGACGCATCGTCTCCCTGGAGCACTTCGGTGCCTCCGCCGACGCCAGGACCCTGTTCGCCGAGTTCGGTTTCACCGCCGAGAACGTCGCCTCCGCCGCGCGGGCTGTGCTCAATTCAACTTCGGGCCTCGCCGCCGCGCGTGGTTGATCCGTACGCCAGAGAGAAGATGATCACTGTGACCAGCACCACCGACACCCTCAAGTCCCTTTCCGACGAGGGCGTTTCCATCTGGCTGGATGACCTTTCGCGGGGGCGCATCGAGTCCGGCAACCTTGCCGAGCTGATCGAGAAGCACCACGTCGTGGGCGTCACCACGAACCCGTCCATCTTCCAGGCCGCCATCGGCTCGGGAGAGGGCTACGAGGAGCAGCTCGCCGACCTCGCCGTACGCGGCGTGACGGTCGACGAGGCCGTACGGATGATGACCACGGCCGACGTCCGCGCCGCCGCCGACATCCTGCGCCCTGTGTACGACGCCACGGGCGGCCGCGACGGCCGGGTCTCCATCGAGGTCGACCCGCGCCTGGCGCACGAGACGGCCGCGACCGTCGCCGAGGCCAAGCAGCTGTCCTGGCTGGTCGACCGCCCGAACGTGATGATCAAGATCCCCGCGACGAAGGCCGGCCTGCCGGCGATCACCGAGGTCATCGGCCTCGGCATCAGCGTCAACGTCACGCTGATCTTCTCGCTGGAGCGCTACCGCGAGGTCATGGACGCCTACCTGGCGGGCCTGGAGAAGGCGCAGGCGGCCGGCATCGACCTCGCCTCCATCCACTCCGTCGCCTCCTTCTTCGTCTCCCGCGTCGACAGCGAGATCGACAAGCGGCTCGCGAAGGCGGGCACGGACGAGGCGCTCGCACTCAAGGGCAGGGCGGCGCTCGCCAACGCGCGGCTCGCCTACGAGGCGTACGAGGACGTCTTCGGGGGCGGGCGCTGGACCGCGCTCGGCGGGGCCCGCGCCAACAAGCAGCGCCCGCTGTGGGCCTCGACGGGCGTCAAGGACCCGTCGTACAAGGACACGCTGTACGTCGACGAGCTGGTCGCGCCCGGCACCGTCAACACCATGCCGGAGGCCACCCTGCTGGCCACCGCCGACCACGGCGACATCCACGGCGACGCGGTGAGCGGCGGCTACGCTCAGGCCCGCGCCGACCTGGCGGCCGTCGAGCGGCTCGGGATCTCCTACGACGAGGTCGTGCAGCAGCTGGAGGACGAGGGCGTCGCGAAGTTCGAGGCCGCCTGGGGCGACCTGCTCGACGCCGTGGCAACCTCCCTGAGCAGCAAGGGAGTCGAGGGGGAATGACCGAGCGTGAGACGCCTTCCGACAACGCCGCGCAGGATGCGGCCGCCGCGCCGCAAGGACTGGGTGACCCGGCCGTGGAACCGGGCGAGGTGACCGCGGACGCCGCAGCTGCGACCGCCGCGGACATCACGGCCGCGCTCGCCGCGGCGCTGGACGCCGACTGGTCCAACCCGCTGCGCGACCCCCGCGACCGCCGGCTCCCCCGCATCGCGGGCCCCTCCGGTCTCGTCATCTTCGGTGTCACCGGCGACCTGTCCCGCAAGAAGCTGATGCCGGCCGTCTACGACCTCGCCAACCGCGGCCTGCTCCCGCCGGGCTTCTCGCTCCTCGGGTTCGCCCGCCGCGAGTGGGCGGACCAGGACTTCGCGCAGGTCGTGCACGACTCGGTGCGCGAGCACTCCCGCACCGAGTTCCGCGAGGAGGTCTGGCAGCAGCTCGCCGAGGGCATGCGGTTCATCCCGGGCGACTTCGACGACGACACCGCGTTCAAGCAACTGCGCGCCTCTGTCGATGAGTTGGACGCCTCCCGGGGCACCAGCGGCAACTACGCCTTCTACCTCTCCGTTCCGCCGAAGTTCTTCCCGAAGGTCGTCCAGCAGCTCAAGAAGCACGGGCTCGCGGACGCGCCGGAGGGCTCCTGGCGGCGCGCGGTCATCGAGAAGCCGTTCGGCCGCGACCTGAAGAGCGCGCGCGAGCTGAACGCGATCGTGCACGACGTGTTCGACCCGGACCAGGTGTTCCGCATCGACCACTACCTCGGCAAGGAGACGGTCCAGAACATTCTGGCGCTGCGCTTCGCCAACCAGATGTACGAGCCGATCTGGAACCGGTCCTACGTCGACCACGTGCAGATCACCATGGCCGAGGACATCGGCATCGGCGGCCGCGCCGGCTACTACGACGGCATCGGCTCGGCCCGTGACGTCATCCAGAACCACCTGCTCCAGCTGATGGCGCTGACCGCCATGGAGGAGCCGGCCGCCTTCGACGCCGAGTCGCTGCTCACCGAGAAGCTGAAGGTCCTCAGGGCCGTCAAGCTGCCCGAGAAGCTGGGCGAGCACACCGTGCGCGGGCAGTACGCGGCGAGTTGGCAGGGCGGCGAGAAGGTGCGCGGCTATCTGCAGGAGGACGGCATCGACCCCGGGTCGACGACCGACACCTACGCGGCCGTGAAGCTGGAGGTCGACAACCGCCGCTGGGCAGGCGTCCCCTTCTACCTGCGCACCGGCAAGCGCCTGGGCCGGCGGGTGACGGAGATCGCGGTGGTCTTCCAGCGCGCCCCCCACTCCCCGTTCGACTCGACGGCCACCGAGGAGCTCGGCGCCAACGCGATCGTCATCCGTGTCCAGCCGGACGAGGGCATGACGGTGCGCTTCGGATCGAAGGTGCCGGGTACGTCGATGGAGATCCGGGACGTCACGATGGACTTCGCGTACGGCGAGTCGTTCACCGAGTCCAGCCCGGAGGCGTACGAACGGCTGATCCTGGATGTCCTGCTCGGCGACGCCAACCTCTTCCCCCGTCACCAGGAGGTGGAAGAGTCCTGGAAGATCCTCGACCCGATCGAGGGGTACTGGGACGCCCACGGCAAGCCGGCGCAGTACCCCTCGGGCAGCTGGGGTCCGAAGGAAGCCGACGAGATGCTCGCACGAGACGGACGGAGCTGGCGCAGGCCATGAAGATCGACCTGACCGACACCACGGCAAGCAAGATCAACAAGGCGCTCGTGCAGGGACGCCGTGCTATCGGCACCCCCGCCGTGGGCATGGTCCTGACGATGGTCATCGTCACCGACGAGGAGAACGCGTACGACGCCATCAAGGCGTCCGAGGAGGCCTCCCGGGAGCACCCCTCACGCACCCTGGTCGTCATCAAGCGTGTCGCCCGCACCCCGCGCGACCGCACCCACTCCCGCCTGGACGCGGAGGTGCGGGTCGGTTCGGACGCGGGCACCGGCGAGACGGTCGTCCTGCGGACGTACGGCGAGGTGTCCGACCACGCCGACTCTGTGGTCCTGCCGCTGCTGCTGCCCGACGCCCCCGTGGTCGTCTGGTGGCCGGTGGACGCGCCCGAGATCCCCGCGAAGGACCCGCTGGGCGCGCTCGCGCAGCGCCGGATCACGGACATGTACGCCGTGGAGCGCCCGCTGGAGGCACTGGACGCTCGGGCTCAGGCGTACACGCCCGGCGACACCGACCTCGCGTGGACCCGGCTGACGCCGTGGCGCTCCATGCTGGCCGCCGCGCTCGACCAGGCTCGCGCCAAGGTGATCTCGGCCGCCGTCGAGAGCGAGGCCGAGAACCCGAGCGCCGAGCTGCTCGCCCGCTGGCTGGGCGCCCGGCTGGGGGTCCCGGTCGAGCGGATCGTGACCGCCGGACCGGTCGTGACCGCGGTGCGGCTCGGCACGAAGAGCGGCGAGATCGTGATCGACCGTCCCGAGGGCCCGCTCGCCACCCTGTCGCTGCCCGGACAGCCCTCGCGCACCCTGGCGCTGAAGGTGCGCAGCACCTCCGAACTGATCGCCGAGGAGCTGCGCCGCCTCGACGCGGACGAGATGTACGCCGTAGCCCTGCGCGGGGACGGCACCAAGGAGAACGCCTCTCATGTCTGACTCACCCAAGCTCACGCACCGTCCGCAGTGGACGGCGCTGGAGGACCACCGCGCAGGTGAGCTGCTCCACCCGCAGCTGCGTGAGCTGTTCGCCGCCGACCCGGAGCGCGCCGAGCGCTACGTCGTGCGCGTCGGCGACCTGCGCATCGACTACTCCAAGCACCTGATCACGGACGAGACCCTCGCCCTGCTCCAGGAACTGGCCGCCGCCACCGATGTGTTCGGCCTGCGGGACGCGATGTTCCGCGGTGAGCGGATCAACGTCACCGAGGACCGGGCCGTGCTGCACAGCGCGCTGCGCGCCGCGCCCGGCGCGGTCGTCGAGGTGGACGGCGAGAACGTCGTCCCCGGCGTGCACGCCGTGCTCGACAGGATGGCCGACTTCGCCGGGCGCGTGCGCTCGGGCGAGTGGACCGGGCACACCGGCCGGCGGATCCGCAATGTCGTCAACATCGGCATCGGCGGCTCCGACCTCGGCCCCGCGATGGCGTACGAGACGCTGCGGGCCTTCTCCGACCGCTCACTGACCGTCCGCTTCGTGTCGAACGTGGACGGCGCCGATCTGCACGAGGCCGTCCGCGACCTCGACCCGGCCGAGACGCTCTTCATCGTCGCCTCGAAGACCTTCACGACGATCGAGACGATCACCAACGCCACCTCTGCGCGGTCCTGGCTGCTGGCCGGGCTCGGCGGCGAGGAGAAGGCGGTCGCCCGGCACTTCGTGGCGCTGTCGACCAATGCCGGCAAGGTCGCGGACTTCGGCATCGACACGGACAACATGTTCGAGTTCTGGGACTGGGTCGGCGGCCGCTACTCCTTCGACTCCGCCATCGGCCTCTCCCTGATGATCGCGATCGGCCCGGACCGCTTCCGCGAGATGCTCGACGGGTTCCGGCTCGTCGACGAGCACTTCAGGACGGCGCCCGCCGAGGCCAACGCGCCTTTGCTGCTGGGCCTGTTGGGGATCTGGTACGGCAACTTCTTCGACGCCCAGTCGCACGCCGTGCTGCCGTACTCGCACTACCTCTCCAAGTTCACCGCCTATCTTCAGCAGCTGGACATGGAGTCCAACGGCAAGTCGGTGGACCGGGACGGCCACCCCGTGGAGTGGGGTACCGGTCCGGTGGTGTGGGGCACGCCCGGCACCAACGGGCAGCACGCCTACTACCAGTTGCTCCACCAGGGCACGAAGGTCATCCCGGCCGACCTGATCGGCTTCGTGAACCCGGTCGCCGAGCTGGAGCCCGAACTCGCCGCCCAGCACGACCTGTTGATGGCCAACCTGTTCGCGCAGGGGCAGGCGCTCGCCTTCGGCAAGACCGGTGACGAGGTCCGGGCGGAGGGGGTGCCCGAGGAGCAGGTGGCGCACCGCACCTTCCGCGGCAACCACCCCACCACCACCGTCCTGGCAAGCGAGTTGACCCCCTCGGTCCTCGGCCAGCTGATCGCGCTGTACGAGCACAAGGTGTTCGTACAGGGCGCGATCTGGAACATCGACTCGTTCGACCAGTGGGGCGTCGAACTGGGCAAGGTCCTCGCCAAGCGCGTGGAACCGGCGCTCACCGAGGGCGCGGACGTGCCCGGCCTCGACCCCTCCACCGCCGCCCTCGTGGCCGCTTACCGCACCATGCGAAAGAAGTGACTGACATGCAGCTCGGACTCATCGGCCTCGGCAAGATGGGCGGCAACATGCGCGAGCGGATCCGCCGCGCCGGCCACACCGTCATCGGATACGACCGCAACCCCGACCTCGCGGACGTCAGCAGCCTGACCGAACTCGTGGGCCGGCTCGAAGGCCCTCGCGTGGTCTGGGTGATGGTCCCCGCGGGCGGTCCCACCCAGTCCGTCATCGACGAGCTCGGTGAGCTCCTCGAAGCGGGCGACACGGTCGTGGACGGCGGGAACTCGCGCTGGACGGATGACGAGAAGCACGCCGAGGAGCTGGCGGCCAAGGGCATCGGCTTCGTGGACGCGGGTGTCTCGGGCGGTGTG
>NZ_JBMNDS010000144.1:0-12488 GCF_052543295.1 Streptomyces sp. SAS_270 | reverse complement strand
CAGAAAGCGCGAACATGCCTCGCTATCGTCATTTCTGCGCGGCTTCGCCGCGCGTTGTGGGGGCTTCGCCACCCACACCCCCGCCCTCCGGGTGTCAGCCCCGGAGATACGTGAGCACCGCCAGCACCCTGCGATGCGTGTCCTCCGCCGGAGGCAGGTTCAGCTTTCCCAGGATGTTGCCGATGTGCTTGCCGACGGCCGCCTCGGTGACCACCAGCTCGCGGGCGATCGCGCCGTTCGACTTCCCCTCCGCCACCAGGCCCAGCACCTCCCGCTCGCGCGGAGTGAGCGCCGCCAGCGGATCGCGGCGGCGGCGCAGCAGCTGCCGTACGACCTCGGGGTCCACGACCGTGCCGCCCGCGGCCACCCGCTCCACGGCCTCCGCGAACTGCTCGACCTGCCCGATCCGGTCCTTGAGCAGATAGCCGACACCGGTGCCGTCCCCGGTGTCGAGCAGCTCGGCGGCGTAGGCGCGCTGGACGTACTGGCTCAGGACGAGCACGGGCAGGGACGGGTTCTTCTCGCGCAGGGCGAGGGCCGCGCGCAGGCCCTCGTCCTGGAAGCCGGGCGGCATGCGTACGTCGGTGACGACCAGGTCGGGTGCGTACGCCGACACGG
Source organism: Streptomyces sp. SAS_270 (assembly GCF_052543295.1). Classification (NCBI taxonomy): domain Bacteria; kingdom Bacillati; phylum Actinomycetota; class Actinomycetes; order Kitasatosporales; family Streptomycetaceae; genus Streptomyces; species Streptomyces sp. SAS_270. The sequence goes on along the minus strand of NZ_JBMNDS010000144.1, from coordinate 11,870 downwards.
ACTCGCGCAGCGCCGACGCGTCCCCGACCGCGGCGACCACCTCGTGCCCGAAGCGGGCCAGCAGTCCGACGAGTCCCTCGCGCAGCAGCACACCGTCCTCGGCGAGGACCACTCTCAACGCACGGGACACGGAATCTCCAGTCGCAGGACGGTCGGCCCCCCGGCCGGGCTGTCGACCGTCAGTGTCCCATCGAGGACCGCGAGCCGGTCGGCCAGTCCGGTGAGCCCGGACCCGCCGGACGGGTCGGCCCCGCCGACACCGTCGTCCCGCACCTCGATCCCCAACCGGCCCTCCGCGTACCGCCCGTTGATCCACGCGCGCCGCGCCCCGCTGTGCCGTCCCACGTTGGCGAGCGCCTCCCGCACCGCGAAGTACGCGGCGGACTCGACGGATTCGGCGCACCGCGGCAGGTCGACGTCCAGCTCCACGGGTACGGCCGAACGGTCGGCGGCGTCGGCGAGAGCGTCCCCGAGGCCGTAGTCGACGAGGACCTGGGGGTGGATGCCATGGATCAACTCGCGCAGCTCGACGAGGACTTGGTCCGCCTCCTTGTGGGCGGTGGCGAGCTGTTCGGCCAGTGCGGGCGGCGCGTCGAGGCGAGCGAGGCCCAGTGTCATGCCCAGCGCCACGAGCCGCTGCTGCGCCCCGTCGTGCAGGTCCCGTTCGATCCGCCGCCGCTCGGCCTCGAACGCGGCGACGAGCCGGGCCCGGGACCTCGTCACCTCGTCCAGCCGCTGCCCGTCCTCGCGCTGCGCCAGCAGCAGCCGGGCGAGGGCCGCGCGGGCACGGCCGTAGAGGGCGAGCGGCCACAGGAGTACGAGCAGGAGAGCGGCCCCGGCTGCCGCGCACAGCGCCGCCTGCGGGTAGGTGTCGATCAGCCACAGCTTGGCGATACGGGTGTCGCCGCCGGACACCGCGAGCTGGACCGGCGCCCCGAGCATCGCGCCGGGGACGCCGATCGCGACGGTGAGCACGAGCAGGTCCAGGGGCCACAGGACGAGCGCGAGCAGGACGGTGTACGCCAACTCGCGCCAGGTCGCGGGCTCGGTGAACCGGAGCCTGGCCCAGGCGGCGAGGCCCGGCTCGTGAGGGGTGCGGTGGGGGCCGGGCACGGGTTTCCCGGGGTCGGCGAGCCGCAGCCGCCGGCGCTCCAGGACGCCGACGGGTACGCCGGACAGGGCCAGCAGGCCGAGCAGGGGCAGTCCGACGAGCAGCGGCGTCAGTGCGGCTCCGACGACGGCGAGCACCAGCAGCCCGAGGAGCAGCGGGACGCCGACCAGGACGCCGCTGACGAGATATCCCACGTGGCGCACGTGTCGTACGCATCCCACCGGACGGATCATGCGCTCACGGTAGGCCGCGCCCGGCGGTGCGGACCATACGCGCAGGGGGCGTTGCCAGGGTAGGGCCCGCCCTACCTCGTCAGCAGTTCCTCGCGGCCCCGGTCCCGGTACTGGCCGAGCAGTCCGGTCACGTCCGCCTCCCCCAGCGGACGGTAGGCGGCCTCCCCCGGCGGGCGCCACCACACCGGGTCCGGGCAGCGGAAGGTCTCCCGGCGCAGCGCCACCCGGTGGATCTTGTTGGTGGCGGTGACGGGCATGCGCTCCACGATCCGTACGAAGCGGGGGGCCATCTTGGTGCCCAGGTCGGGCTGGCCCAGCAGGAATTCGGCGAAGGAGAGGGGGTCGAAGGTGCCGGAGCGCAGGGCCAGCGCGGCCATCACCTGGTCGCCCGCCACCGGGTCGGGTACGGCGTAGACGGCGACGGCGGCCGCGTCGTCGTAGCGGGCGAGGATGTTCTCGATCATCGCGGCGGCGAGGTTCTCGCTGTCGACGCGCAGCCGGTCGTCGCTGCGACCCGCGAAGTAGAGGAATCCGGCGCTGTCGCGGTAGAAGAGGTCACCGGTCCAGTACCAGCCGTCGCGGCGGCGGGCGGCGTCCGCGGCCGGGTTGCGCCAGTAGCCCTCGAAGGGGTTGACGCCGCGGTTCACCAACTCCCCTATCGCATCCGACCCGTTGAGCAGTCGTCCGTCGTCGGCGAAGGCGGCCGGCGGGCATTCGGCGCGGGTGTCCGGGTCGACCACCGCGAGGTCGTCGCGGGGTGCGGCCCGGCCGATCGCCCCGGGCGGGGTGTCGGGCGTGTGCTGGACGGCGGCGCCGCCCTCCGAGGAGCCGTAGCCCTCGACGAGCCGTACGCCGAAGCGGCGCTCGAAGGCGGCCGCGTCCACCGCGCCCGCCTCCGTGCCGAAGCCCAGCCTCAGCGGGTTGTCGCGGTCGTCGGGGCGGGCGGGCGTGGCCAGGATGTACTGCACGGCCCGGCCGACGTAGGTGAAGTAGGTGGCCCCGCAGGCGCGTACGTCGGCGAGGAAGCCCGAGGCGGAGAAGCGGCGGCGCAGCGCGATGCCCGCGCCGGCCGCGAGCGCGGGCGCCCAGTCGGCGATCACCGCGTTGCCGTGGAACATCGGCATGCAGATGTAGTGCGTGTCCTCCCGTCGTACGCCGAAGTGGTCGACGAGGGACTGTCCGGCGGCGGCCAACCGGCCCTGGGTGCAGATCGCCGCCTTGGGCGCGCCGGTCGAACCGGAGGTGAAGTAGAGGAGAAGGCGGTCGGCCGGGGTCGCGGAGGACCCGTCCGGTTTCGCGCCCCGGTACGGCGCGAGCAGGTCGGTGTAGGCGTCCGTGTCGCTCACCAGGACGTGTACGCCGGGCAGTTCGAGGCCGTCGAGAAGGGGCAGATGCGCCCGCTCGGTGACCAGGACACGGCACTCGGTGTGCAGGATGTCGCGGGCCAGCTCGGGGCCCCGCCGGGTCGGGTTGATCCCGGCGACGGCGGCGCCCGCGAGGGCGGCCGCGCTCAACCAGAGGGGATATTCAGGGGTGTTGTCGAGCAGGACGCCGATGTGCGGCTCCGCGCCGGGCGGCACCAGGTCGGCCAGCAGCGCCGCCCGGGCCGCGGCGCCCGCCGCGACCTGATGGTGGGTCAGGATCTGCCCCTCGCACCACAGCCCGGGACGATGGTCGCCCCACCGCTCCCGCACGAGCTCCGCGACGGTCTGCCTCTGGGATCCCATGAGGGCGCACGGTAGTTGACGCACCGTCAGATGTGGAGGGCTACTACGGCAGCAAGCCGCCCGACTCCGCGAACATCCCGTGGACCGCGACCATGAAACCGACGCAGAACACGATGATCACGCAGGCGATCACGAGAAAGCACCCGGTGCCCGCCCAGAGCTTCCCGGCGCCGGGGGCGTGCGCCGTGGCCTGCTCGGGGCGCTCGGCGACGTAGTACGCGGTGACGGTGTCGCCCTCCAGGATCGTCCCCGGCCCGTTCGTCTCCTCGAAGCGGACGGTGCGCCCCTCGCGGGTCGCGAACTCGTAGACGTGGTGCAGCGTCGTGCTCACGGAGGTGTCGCCGCCGCCTCCGCTGGTCGTCGTGTACGTCCGCAGACAGCGCGCCGGGGCCGTGAGCCCGCTGTTCCAGGCGCTCCTGATGCGCTGGGCGCGCAAAAGCAGTCTGCCCGCACCGAAGAGCACTCCGGCGATCATGAGGATGGGCACGAGGTAGAAGAACAGTTCCATGGCGGTCCCCCGGCGGTTCGTACAGCTCCACGCGCGCCGCCCCGGTCAAGGCGGCGTGCGTGGAACGTACCTGCTCAGAAGGACTCAGCGCCTCAAGGGAGGCTCAGAAGGTGACGTCCGCGCAGGAGTAGAACGCGTTCGCCGTGTCCGCGATCGTCCACACCCCGAGGATGATGTGGTGTCCGCTCAGCCCCGAGGGCAGGGTGCCCGTGTGGGTGAGCGTGGACGGCGGGCGCTGACCGCCGTACGGGACGGTCAGGAACGGGGTGGTGTTCAGGTCCGCCCTGGTCAGCGCGTGATTCTGGTTCCAGCCGGACTTGGTGACGTAGTACTTGAAGTCGGTCGTGGCGTGCATGGCGGTGAACTGCCAGCGGAAGGTGTAACTCTGACCGCCGGTCACTCTGGTCGTCGGCCAGGCCGTGCCCGCGGGGGTCCTGGGCTGGTCGAGCTGGCTGAAGTTGGTGTGGTTCGCGGAACAGATCCGGCCGTCGCCCGGGCCGGCCGCCGGGAAGCCCTTCGGGCCCTCGACGCTCTGGGGCTCCCACTGGATGTCGCCGCAGTTGGCGACGGAGCCCCCGCTCGCGGCGCACATCTTCTGCCGGCTGAGGGGCTGGTCGGTGTAGCCGTGGGCACTGGCGCCGCCGGTGGAGAGCACGAAGGCTCCCGTGGTGGCGAGCCCGACCACGGCTGCGTAGAACTTGGTCCTTCTGTGTGTACCGGTCTTTTTGCGCATGCTGCCGCTCCTGGAGAACGTGGGGAGTTCCGTGAGCCGTGCGAGCGCATCGCGATGCGTGAAACCGACGCTTCAGGTCTAGACCAAGCCCCAGATTATTACCGCGAGTTGACGGTGTCCATATCAAAAGACATGTCCGTACCCATCACGGCGATGCGTCTCCCCGTCCCGCGCAGAACGCCACCGTCAGGTCCTTCACCAGTGCCTTGCGCTCGTAGTCGTCGAGCTCGACGAGGCCGCGCATGGTCAGCCGGGTCACCGTGTCCTCGACGGAGTCGACGACCGAGGTGAGCGCGGTGGCGCGGTTCTGGGCGTCCAGCGCGGCGATGCGGCGCCGGTGCATGACGGCCGCCACCTCGGGGGCGTACTCGATCCGGACCGGCTGCACCGAGAACACCTCGACACCCACCGGAGCGGTGTCCTCCGCCACCAGCCGGGTCAGCACGTCACCGACAGCCGAGCGCGAGGCCGCGGCACCGCCCTTGACGGCAGGCCCCTCCACCGGCGCCCGGGACAGCGCCGCCTCCACGCAGTCGCGCAGATACGACTCGTGGTCCTCGATGCCGAGCGTGGCCCGCGCCGTGTCCTTGACCCGCCACACCACGAGCACGACCACGCGCAGCGCGACCCCGTTGGCGTCGACCGCGGACAGCGGCTCGCTGCGCCAGTGCCGCAGCCGTACGTCGACGCGGCGGCGCAGCACCAGCGGGTTGACCCACAGGAGGCCGGTGCGCCGGACCGTTCCGCGGTAGCGGCCGAAGAGGCCGAGCACCCAGGCCCGCCCGGTCCGGCCCCGGGCGAGACCGCCGAAGCCGAACAGTCCGAGCGCCCCCGCCCCGGCGTACGCGGCCCACTGCGCCGGTCCGAACCCGGCCCCCGCCGACCAGGGCAGCCCGAGTGCGTCGAGCGCCGGTGGCGGCACCGCGCCGGCCCACCACGAGGTGAGTGCACATCCGGCCACCCCACAGGCCCCGGCCAGCACTCCCACCCCGCCGGGCAGCACCCGTGCGGGGCGTTCGACCAGCTCCGGGTCGACTTCCGGGGCCGGGCGGGCCGGGACGGGCGCGGCGGGCCGCCGGGGGACGCGCGGCTGCTCGCCGGTGCCGCGGCGGCGGCCCACGACGGCGGGCGCGAGCGGTACCGAGACCGGCTCGGGGTCGTCGCGGAAGAGCAGATGGACGGGGATCTCGGTGGTCGCCTCGTTGTGGATGAGCCGGGCGGAGCGCGCTCCGCCGGCCTCCGGTGCCCCTTCGGACTCCGGGCTGTGTGAAGTCGTCGTACTCATACGTGCCTCCAGCCTCCGCGCCAGATGCGTCATTGATCGAGTGACGGGAAAAGCCGTTCCCTCGGGAGGGTCCGATCGGGTGCGAGGGTCCGACCGGGTACGGGGTTGCGATCCGCTACGAGAACAGCCGCCGCCAGGTCTCCGGCCCGGGGTAGCCGTCCGCGGCGCCGCCGCGCCAGCCCTGGGAGCGCTGGAACGCCTCGACGTTGCGCCGGTCCGCCTCGCCCCAGCGCGGCCCCGGGCCCGTCGTGTAGTGAGTACCGAACCCTTTCTTGACCAGTTGCTTTCCGAGCCGGGTGACAAAGGCGTTGTCGGCGCCCGGCCGGAACATCCCGCGCCCCGGATAGCCGGGCACGCCGTGCGAGGACGTGCTGGGCGACCCCTTCGGGCCGGGGCTCCCGGGCGCCGCGCGCGGCGCGATGTCCCTTCCCTTCTTCGCCAACAGCAACGCCCAGGTCTGTGCTCCCGGCAGCCCGTCCGCGTCCGTTCCGGTCCACCCCTGCGCCTGCTGGAAGGCCTGGGTGGCCCGCCGGTCGGCGTCGCCCCAGCGGGGTCCCGGGCCCTGCGTGTAGAAGCGGCCGCCGCCCCGCTCGACGAGGAGCCGGCCCAGCTGGGTGACGTACGCGTTGCTCGCGCCGGGCCCGAAGTAGACCGCCCCGGGGAAGCGGGTGGTCGTCGGCGTACCCGAGGGGGCCGGGCCGCCCGCACCCTCGGCGAGCCCCTTGTAGCGGTACGCCAGATAGCGGTCGGAGTTGCTCCAGTACGCGTACGGAGTGGCCTGCCGGCGGGCGTGCGGGCGGGTCTCCTCGTAGGCGACGTAATACGTGTGCGTGTAGTCCGTCCAGCCGCCGAAAATGACGACGTGCGAGCCTTTCTCGGGGTCCGCCGGATTGTGGAAGAGAAGAATGTCGCCGGGCTGGAGCTGGTCCCGGGAAATCCGTTCGCCGAACGTGTCGAGGCTGCCGGTCCATTCGTTGCCGGGCAGGTTCCAGGCCATGGAGACAAAGCCCGAGCAGTCCTGCCGGTACCCGTCGGACCAGTAGGCGTACATGCTGTAGGGCACCTGGGCGGTGACCCATGTCTTAGCCCGGTTGATGATCTCCGCCCGGGTGGTCGCGGGCGCCTTGACCGGTGCCGCGGGCTTTGCGGGCGCCGCCGGCTTCCCGACCGGCCCGTGCAGCGGAGCCTTGCTGCCCTGTGGGGTACCGGGCTCGTCACCTGCGGGGATGCCCGGGTGGGCGGGTCCGTGGGCGGCGGCGACCGCCGGCATCGACTGGCCCGCGCCGAGCACGGTGCCCGCCGCCGCGGCCAGCACCAGGGCCTTGCGGGCCGCCGGATGGCCGAGGGAGCCGGCCAGTGGGGAATGCGGCATGACACGCCGCCAGTGAACACATCCGGGGCATTCGCAGTCGCTCGCGGGATCGAATTCCTCGAATACCGGAGCCGCCATGCGATTCCCCTCACACTCCAGGTGAAAATATCCGCGCTTCTGCACAGTCGTCAGTTTCTCAACTGTCATCCGCTGTCGCATGTTGACGGTCCGAATGATGTACGGCGCCGTCCGCGACCGCGTCCGGACCGGGATCCGGGCCGGCCCCGCGGTCGGGAGCACCCGTTCCGGTCGGGTAGAGTTCTCGAGTCAGCGCGCGCCGCTAGCTCAGTTGGTTAGAGCAGCTGACTCTTAATCAGCGGGTCCGGGGTTCGAGTCCCTGGCGGCGCACCGACCGAAGAGGCCTCTCGCAGCAGCGAGGGGCCTCTTCGCCGTCCCCGTCCGCCCCGCCCGTCGCTCCCGCCACGGCCGCCCCACCGTCCGGTCCGCCGCGCCGCCGACTGAACCGGTTCACCGGACCGAGCCGCCGCGTCCCCTCTTTTGACCGGTCGCCGTACGGTCACCTTCGTCCCTTCCTCGTACACCTGTCCCTAAGAGCGCGTATGACCGGTTAACACCGCGTTTCGCATCTTGCGATCATGATGGACGACGTAGAACCCTGGGCTTCAAGGGACTGTCGGTACACGACAGTTGGGGGATCGGCCGGTTGCGACTGTGATGGGGATGGGGCCCCACTCATGAACGGATGCCGAGGGGGCATCATGCAACCGGAAGGTCGCGTTTCCGTGTCTCTGAAGTGTGGATGACGTGGTGACGCACCTGCCACTGATGCGTTCGCGAAGGTCGAGGGGGACCCGAGCGAACGGAAGACCGACGAACACGCACCTGTGCGTGCGGGGGGATGACTCATGACGCCGACGGGCGCCCGGCAGAACTTCGACCCGTCCGAGACGACTCAACTAAGGGTGCCATCGCACCGGACCGGCGGATTCCGCAGAATCAGGAAGACGCTGCCGAGATACGACTACGAGCACTACAGCCGGCTCGCGGGGCCCCTGACGCAGCCGGACCCGAACAAGCCGTACAAGGTCCAGTACCGCTCGCTGCTGTCGCAGGAGCCGCACCGCATACGGGCCGCCCTCATGCTCGGCGCCGCTCCGCTGCTCTCGCTGGTCCTGCTCGGCTGGCTGCTCCAGCCGGAGCACTGGACCGAACGCGACTACCCGGCCTACGACTTCCTGCCGGCGCTCGACATCGTGATGCTGGTGTCGATCGGGCTGATCGAGTTCTTCCGCTGCATGAACGTGCTGTCGAACGCGCACGCCACCCTGGTCGCCCGCGACCCGGTCCCGGTGGTGCCCGAGACCGGCACCAGAGTCGCCTTCCTCACCTCTTTCGTGCCCGGCAAGGAACCCCTCGCCATGGTGACGAAGACCCTGGAGGCGGCCGTCAGGATCCGCCATCGGGGCCTTCTGCACATCTGGCTCCTGGACGAGGGCGACGACCCCGAGGTGAAGGCGGTCTGCGAGCGCCTCGGCGTGCACCACTTCTCCCGCAAGGGAATCGCGAAGTGGAACCAGGCCAAGGGCCCGCACCGCGCCAAGACCAAGCACGGCAACTACAACGCCTGGCTGGAGGCGCACGGCGACGCGTACGACTACTTCGCCTCGGTCGACACCGACCATGTGCCGCTGCCCAACTACCTGGAGCGGATGCTCGGCTTCTTCCGCGACCCGGACGTCGGCTTCGTCATCGGCCCGCAGGTGTACGGCAACTACGACAACCCCATCACCAAGGCGGCCGAGTCCCAGCAGTTCCTCTTCCACGCCCTCATCCAGCGGGCCGGGAACTTCTACGGCTCCCCGATGTTCGTGGGCACCTCCAACGCCGTACGCATCAGGGCGCTGAAGCAGATCGGCGGTCTGTACGACTCGATCACCGAGGACATGGCGACCGGCTTCGAGATGCACCGCGCCAAGAACCCGGCCACCGGCAGCCGTTGGAAGTCGGTGTACACGCCGGACGTGCTGGCCGTCGGTGAAGGGCCCAACGCCTGGACCGACTTCTTCACCCAGCAGCTGCGCTGGTCGCGGGGCACCTACGAGACGATCCTCAAGCAGTACTGGAAGGGCTTCTACTCCATGCCTCCGGGCAAGCTCTTCAACTACACGATGATGATCATCTTCTATCCGATGTCGGCCCTCAACTGGATCCTGGCGGCCCTGAGTTGCGCCCTGTTCCTCGGCCTCGGCGCCTCGGGCGTCAACATCGACCCGACGGTCTGGCTGATGCTGTACGGCAACGCGTCGGCGCTGCAGATCGGCCTGTACATCTGGAACCGCCGCCACAACGTCTCGCCGCACGAGCCGGAGGGGTCGGGCGGCGTCGCCGGCATGGTGATGTCGGCCCTGTCCGCGCCGATCTACGCGCGCTCGCTCATGGACGCCGTACTGCGCCGCAAGAGCAAGTTCGTGGTGACACCCAAGGGCGACTCGGCGAGCCCGGACACACTGTTCGGGACCTTCCGGATCCATCTGTTCTTCATCATGGTCTTCGGCGCCTCCATGAGCGCCTCGTTCGCCTACGGGCACGCCCACCCGGCGATGCTCACCTGGGCGTCGTTCGCCCTGCTGATCACCGCGTCGCCGATCTTCGCCTGGCAGTGGTCGCTGCGCCAGGCGAAGAAGAAGCCCGCGGCGCCCCCCTCGACGCCGCCCACCGTGCCGATCCCCGCGCAGGCCTCGGGGCCCCAGCAGGAACAGCACGCGGCGCACGCCCCGCACTCTCCGCATGCCCCGCAGCACAAGCCCAGTTGGGCCGCGGCGAGCGGGGGCGGCGACCCGGCCCGGGACGAGCCGCAGGACGAGCCGAGAGACCAGCCCATGGATCACACGATCCGGATCGCCCTTGGGGGACCTAAGAAATGAAGGACGGTGCAAGCCGCCGCCGCGCTCGTCGTCTGGCGATAGGCGCGGCGGTGGTTCTCGCGCTGGCGGGGATGAACGGGCCGTGGCTGTATCGCTTCGGGACGGAGCAGTACCACCAGTACAAGATCAACAAGCCGGAGTACAAGGCCGACAACGGGCACTGGGATGTCGTCCAGTTCCCTGAGGAGTACCGCCAGAACACCATTCACGCGGCCCTGTTGCACACCGGCAAGATCCTGCTGATCGCGGGCTCGGGCAACAACCAGGACAACTTCGACGCGAAGCGGTTCGAGACCCGGATCTGGGACCCGGTCAACAAGACGATCAAGAAGATTCCCACGCCGGCCGACCTCTTCTGCACGGGCCACACCCAGCTCGCCAACGGCAATCTGCTGATCGCGGGCGGGACCAGGCGGTACGAGAAGCTGAAGGGTGACGTCACCAAGGCCGGCGGTCTGATGATCGTGCACAACGAGAACCCGGACAAGCCGATCACACTGCCGGCGGGCACCAAGTTCACCGGCAGGAACAACGCCAGGACGTTCGTCTCCAAGGACCCGGTGCTGGTGCCGCGCGCGAAGAAGGTCTTCGACAAGGCGACCGGGAAGTTCCTGCGCAACGACCCGGGCCTCGGCCGTATCTACGTCGAGGCGCAGAAGAGCGGCACCAAGTACGAGACCGGCACCCAGGACAACTACCGGATCCAGGGCCTGACCGGTACCGACGCCCGCAACACGTACGGCATCGCGCAGAAGCTCGCCCTGGACAAGAAGGACTTCCAAGGCATCCGCGACGCCTACGAGTTCGACCCGGTCGCCGAGAAGTACATCAAGGTCGACCCGATGAACGAGGCCCGCTGGTACCCGACGCTCACCACCCTGTCGGACGGCAAGGTTCTCAGCCTCTCCGGCCTCGACGAGATCGGCCAGCTGGTCCCGGGCAAGAACGAGGTGTTCGACCCGAAGACCAGGAAGTGGACGTACACCAAGGGCATCCGCCAGTTCCCGACGTACCCGGCGATCTCGCTGATGCAGAACGGCGAGCTGTTCTACTCGGGCTCGAACGCCGGTTACGGGCCCGACAACGTCGGCCGCGACCCGGGCGTCTGGGACCTGGACACCAACAAGTTCACCAAGCTCAAGGGGCTGAGCGACCCGGACCGGATGGAGACGTCGGGCACGGTGCTGCTGCCGCCCGCGCAGAACGAGAAGTACATGGTGATCGGCGGCGGCGGGGTCGGCGAGTCCGACAGGTCCAGCAAGAAGACCCGGATCATCGACCTCAAGTCGGACAACCCGAGGTTCGTGGACGGGCCCGAGCTGGAGAAGGGCACCCGCTACCCGCAGTCCTCGATCCTGCCCGACGACACGGTGCTGGTGTCGGGCGGCTCGGAGGACTACCGCGGCCGCGGCGACTCCAACATCCACCAGGCACGGATCTACGACGCGAAGTCCAACACCTTCAAGCAGGTCGCCGACCCGCTGGTGGGCCGCAACTACCACTCGGGCTCGATCCTGCTGCCCGACGGCCGCGTGATGTTCTTCGGCTCCGACTCGCTCTACGCCGACAAGGCCGATACCAAGCCCGGCGTGTTCGAGCAGCGCATCGAGATCTACACCCCGCCCTACCTCTACCGCGACTCGCGGCCCTCGCTCTCCGGCGGCCCGAAGACCGTTCCCCGCGGCGGTACGGCGACGTTCACCTCGGCGCACGCCTCGTCCATCACGACGGCCCGGCTGATCCGGCCGAGCGCGTCCACGCATGTCACCGACGTCGACCAGCGGTCCATCGCACTGGATCTGAAGAAGACGAAGGGCGGCATCGAGGTCACCGTGCCGAAGAACCGGAACCTGGTGGAGTCCGGCTGGTACATGCTCTTCGTGACGGACGACCAGGGGACACCGAGCAAGGCCCAGTGGGTGAAGGTGCCGTGATTCAGGGATAGTTGCTACGTGACTGGGGGCGCCCTCCGCTTCGGAGGGCGCCCCCAGTCACATAAGCGAGTAGTCGGCTATT
>NZ_JBMNDS010000143.1:0-12525 GCF_052543295.1 Streptomyces sp. SAS_270 | reverse complement strand
GGAGTTGGGTGTGGAGCCGGCGCCGCAGTTGCAGCGGTTGCATCAGGCGATGTTGTCGGTGGATCCGTTGCTGGATCAGCTGGCGTCGCCGCGTTGTTCCTCGACGTTCGACCTGTTCGCCGCCTGAACCACCCACCCACCCACCAGGGGAGTCGGGGCGAACACGCCTTGGGATGACGCTGCATGGTTGTCCGGCAGAGCCGACGCCGCCGCGACGCTGTGAAGCGGTCCCTCCCCGCTGGCCCATGGCCATGGAGCCGCCGCAGCAGACACTCGTCCCGGCCCGCTGGTGGTGCCACCCCAACGAGTGGGTGAGCAGGCTCAGTTCATCGAACGCCGACGTCCGGCAGCGAGCGGCACCAAGGGTGCGCACATGTCCCGCCGTAGGTCCGCTCGGCGCCTCCCCGAGGAGACGGGTACCTCGCCACTGGCGTGGCTTACCGGCGCCCGCATCGACTGGGTACGTGAACTGCTGGAAACAACGGGCCCCTTGGGCCCGGCGTGGGTCTGCCGAGGAAGAGCGGACATCACAGCGACCCCATCCGGAGCCCCTTTCTGCTGGCTGCTCGTGTCCAGTGACCCGCCGCGACCGGGATGTCGACGACACCCGGAAATCGACGGCAACCTTTTCGCCCCGTGCGGCCACTGAGTAGCGCAACGCCGAAACGCTCTTCCGAACGGATGGACATGCAAGAAACAAGACAGGCCGCGCGGTCACGCAGGCGTAGACGCAGGCTGATGGTGGGGACTGCTGCGGGGCTGGTCGTCACAGGTCTTCTCGTCTGCCTGGCCATGGCAATGCAAACCGACCCCAAGAAGGATGCCGGGCGGGCCCCGGCCACGACCGTCGCCGACGCCCAAGGGACTCGCCCGCCGACATCGCCAGGACAGAAGCCGTCAGCCTCCCCGTCCACTGCGTCCCCGTCCGCCGCCTCGCCGTCGGCCAAGGCCGGCGGGACGACTCCGAAGGCTTCCGCGACCAAGTCGGCGGCGCAGTCATCGCCCACCCCGCGCACGGCTCCTGCCACGGCATCCTTGACCGGACGGATCCGGGCCAAGGTCGACTACCGGGGAGTCGCCACTGCCTACAAGGCCGGGACCGGAGACGGTGCCTGCTCGTTCGGCCCGAGCGCCGACCTCATGATCGCAGCCATGAACACCACCGACTACGAGACATCCAAGGCCTGCGGGGCATACGTGCTCGTCCGCGCCGCAAACGGCGCCACCGTCACGGTCAGGATCACCAACGAATGCCCACTGCCCTGTGCACCAGGGCAACTCGACCTCAGTGAGCAGGCCTTCGCCAAACTGGCCGCCCTCTCCACCGGCCGGATCGCGATCACCTGGCGCCTGTTGAGCCCCAGCACGTCCGACACCATCTCGATCCGCTACAAAACCGGATCCAACCCCTACTGGTGCGGCATCCAGGCAATCGGCCACCGCAACCCGCTCGCCCGACTCGAGGTCCGCACCAGCAGCGGCTGGCGTCAACTGACCCGCACCGATTACAACTACTTCCTCTCTCCCGGGGGAAGCGGGTGCGGCGGCGCGATCAGAATCACCGACATCTACGGCGAACGACTGACCGTCAACGGGATCGGTCTGCGGCCGGGGGCCGTGCAGCCGACGCGGCTCCAGTTCGCACGGCACTGACCCCCGCCACCCGCACTGTCGCCCCTCCGAACGGAACACTCGAAGGGGCGGCTACAGCCGGCGCTGAACGCGCGGCTCAGTGCGCCGCGCGGTTGGCTCGCGCGTGCCGGCCGGCGGGTGCAGCCGCCGTGCTGGAGCGCAGCGAGATCGGGGGAGTCAACAGGATGTGCCGAGGCGGAGTGTCCGGCGCGGCGATGCGTTCCACCAGCAGGGAAACGGCCTTCTCGCCCATTTCCAGAGCCGGTACGTCCGCTGCCGTGAGCGGCGGACGGAAGTCCTCGGCCCAGGTCTTGGCCGCCACTCCGGTGATGGAGAAGTCGTACGGCACTTGGAGACCGGAGTCCGCCAGCGCGCGCTGTATGCCGGGCAGGGCAGCCTCGTTGATGGTGGTGACAGCGGTGAGGTCCGCATGGCTGCGCAGGAGCGCCTCGACGCATTCCTGGCCGGAGCGGGCATCGTCCCCGCACGGCACTTCGATGCCGTCGAGACCGCGTTCCGCCAAGGCCGCCTCGAAACCCTCGCTGGCCCTGCGCGCGGGGCCGTAACCGGCCGAGATGAGTTCCCGGGAACGAGTGACCAGAGCCACCTGGCGGTGCCCCAGATCGGCGAGGTGATGCACGCAACGCTGGACCAAGTCGGCGTAATCGACGTCGATCCATGACATCTCCTGGTCGCCGGCCGTGTGCCCGATGCCGACGAAGGGCAGCCCGGCATCCTGCAGGCGGCCCACACGAGTGTCCTCCAGACGGATCTCCATCAGAATGACACCGTCCACGCGGCTCTCCGAGACCAACCGCTCGAAGGAACGATCATGATCCCCACCGGAGGGGGACAGCAGCACATCCAGGTCGACCCGGGCGGCGGCGTCGACCACGCTGGCGACGAAGTCCAGTTGCATGTGTGTCAGCCTGTTGCCGGCCGGCGGGATGACGAGACCGATCGTCCGGGTCCGGCCTTCCTTGAGGGCCCTCGCGGTCGCGTTGGGGCGATATCCCAATTCGTTGATCACGTCTTGGATGCGTCGGCGGGTGTTGGCCGCGACGGGTCGTTTGCCGCTGAGCGCGTACGACACCGTGCTGCGTGACACGCCGGCGCGCCGAGCGATCTCCCCGATGTTCATGCAGCTCCCCAAACGCTTACCCGCAGGTCGCAAGAGTACCTTGCGCGAATCGGTTCGCCATCGGGGCGGGGAACGGCGCACCGGCGAGGCCCTCGGTGCCCGACTGGAAGGAACTGGAACGGGTTTGGGGCATGCCGTGTGCCTGTACTGCCGGGCGGACGAAGGATGCCCGAGAGCCGCGAGTGCGCGGTCAACAGTGTCGGTCTGCCGGGACCGTCACGCGTTCCGTGTCTCACGTATTGCCGGGAAGGCGTGGAGCGAATCGATTCCACGTAAGCGCTTCGACGGGATGCTACGACCGGCGGAGTACGGCGTCAATGGCGTGCCGCGAGGCCAAGGTGGCGTCGGAGCGCGAGTCGGGGCCCCGCCGATTCGGCCGGCTCCCGCGGAACCGGACTCCCAGCAACCGAGGTTGGCGACCGCGTCCCTGTCCACCGGCATGTTGGCGGGTTTCCCGGATGACCGGAGCCTTGTTGTCCGACACACCAGACGGACCCGCCCGTGCAGCGAGTTCGGAGGTCATGCCGCCAGTCGTCTGCCGCTGCGCGGGGCCCGGCAGGGTGGGCCGGCGGACCCGACCCGCTGAAATCAGCCGTCGAATCGATTCCGCGACAAGGTGTGCAACAGAAGGCTCCGCGCCCTTGACAGCCCACGGAGTCGAGAGCACCGTCTCCCCCCGAAACCTCTCTGCAATCTCACCGCACAAACGGCGCCTTCAAGCGCTTCCGCATCGTCAGCGTCACCGCAAGACCCGACTGGGTTACGCCGGCACGGTAGGGAGACCGGATGGGAACGACACGTACGAGACGCCACCTGCTGTTCGGGCGCGGTGGCGTCCAACGGCTGCTCGGTGCGGTACGGCGCCGCGGCAGGCCGGGAATTGCGCTGGACCAGGCACCCGTCCATTCGTGGGAGCGCTCCCGCAACGCTCGGCCGAAAACGTTCGCCCGGGCGGGGGCCGCGGTCGTGCTCGTCGTCGGGGCGCTGGCCGGCGCCACGGCCACGGCGGGCACGGCCCAGGCCGCCGACTCCGGGCCGTGTGACATCTACGCGGCAGGCGGTACGCCCTGCGTGGCGGCGCACAGCACGACGCGAGCGTTGTACGCCTCGTACAACGGGTCGCTGTACCAGGTCCGGCGTGCCTCGGACAACGCCACCCGGAACATCGGCGTCCTGAGTGCGGGCGGGTACGCCGACGCCGCCGCGCAGGACTCGTTCTGCTCGGGGACGACCTGCCTGATCACGATCATCTACGACCAGTCGGGCCGCGGCAACAACCTCACGCAGGCGCCCGGTGGCGGTGCCGCGGGTGGTCCCGACAACCTCGCGAACGCGACCGCCGCGCCCACCATGGTGGGCGGTCACAAGGCCTACGGCGTCTTCGTGGCACCCGGCACGGGATACCGCAACAACCACACCAACGGCATTGCGACCGGGGACAACCCCGAAGGCATGTACGCGATCTTCGACGGCACGCACTACAACGGTGGCTGCTGCTTCGACTACGGCAACGCCGAGACGGACAGCAACGACGACGGCAACGGCACCATGGAGGCCATCTACTTCGGAAACATCAAGGTATGGGGCTATGGCGCGGGCAACGGCCCCTGGATCATGGCCGATCTGGAGAACGGCCTGTTCTCCGGCGTCAACCAGCACTACAACGCGAACGACCCGACCATCAACTACCGGTATACGACCGCCATCGTCAAGGGCGGCCCGAACCACTGGGCGATCCGCGGCGGCAACGCGCAGTCGGGCGGCCTGTCCACCTTCTACGACGGGGTGCGTCCCAACGTCTCGGGCTACAACCCGATGCGGAAACAGGGCGCCATCATCCTGGGCATCGGTGGTGACAACAGCAAGGGCGCCCAAGGCACCTTCTACGAGGGTGTGATGACCTCCGGCTACCCGTCGGACGCCACCGAGAACGCGGTTCAGGCCAACATCACCGCGGCCGGATACACCAATTCATCCAGCGGGACGGGCACCGGTGCGCTGCACGCGGTGGGCGCGGGCAAGTGCCTCGACGTGCCGAACTCGTCCACCACGGCCGGCACGCAGCTGCAGATCTGGGACTGCGGCGGCGGCGCCAACCAGAGTTGGACCCGCACATCCTCCAACCAGCTGACCGTATACAGCGGCAGCAGCCAGATGTGTCTGGACGCGTACAACAACCAGACTGCCGCCGGCACCAAGGTGGTGACCTGGCCGTGCAACGGCGGCGCCAACCAGCAGTGGCAGTTGAACTCCGACGGCACCGTCACCGGCATCCAGTCCGGACTCTGCCTCGACGTCACCGGCGCCTCCACGGCCAACGGAGCCCTGGCCGAACTCTGGACCTGCAACGGAGGCTCCAACCAGCGATGGAGCCTCAACTGAACTGAACGGTTGCGGGCACCCGTCGCCCCCGCGTCCGACAGCATCTCCCGAGACCTTCCGACCGTCCGGCCGAATCGCCCGGCCCCCTCCGCCCCCACCGGAAGGGACAGGTCGTGCAGGCGGCTCCGGCGGCGAACAACGCCACTCCGCCCCCACACCGGGCCTCATGCGCCACCACTGGAGGATGACGATGTCCGGAGCGAGAGTGCTCCGCGGCCTCTGGGCCGCCCCCGTAGCTCTGCTCGCCCTGCTGGGCGGGAGCCTGCCCATGGCCGGGTCCGCGTTCGCCGTACCGGCCGAGCGCCAGGCGTCGGCCGCCGACCTGTACGTGACGCCGGGTGCGGCGCCTGGCGGGACCGGCACCGCCGAGCAGCCGTTCGCGACGATCGACCAGGCGCAGCAGCCCGCGCACCGGCTCTCGGCCGATTCGGACGTCGTGGTCCACCTGGCCGGTGGCACCTACCGGCTGTCCAAACCGCTGACCTTCGGCTCCGGCGACGGCGGTCAGAACGGCCACACCATCACCTACCAGGCCGTCTCCGGGCAGCAGCCGGTCGTGAGCGGCGCCCAGCAGATATCGGGTTGGCAGGTGCATGATCAGAGCAGCAACATCTGGTCGGTCCACGTCGGCACCGGCGTGAACACGCGTCAGCTGTACGTCAACGGCAAGGAGGCACCGCGGGCGGCGATCCAGGTGTCCCGCTCCAGCCTCACCTTCACCCAGACCGGCCTGAACATCACGGACTCGTCCCTGGACTACCTGGCCGGCCTCTCGGACCAGAAGCACATGGAGGTCGAGAGCCTCAACTCCTTCACCGACCGCTTCGCGCCGGTCCAGTCGATCAGCGGCAGGACCATCACCATGCAGCAGCCCGCGTGGAACAACAACTCCTGGGGCTACGACACCATCAACGCGCCGTTCGCCGGCGGGACCATGTACCTGGAGAACAACTACGCGTTCCTGAAACAGGCCGGGCAGTGGTACCTCGATTCGTCCACCGGCGACCTGTACTACCGGGCACAGGCGGGCCAGAACCCGAACAGCCTCGACGTCGAACTGCCACGACTGCAGAGCCTGCTCGGCATCAGCGGCAGCTACGGCTCACCCGCGTCCGGTCTGGGATTCACCGGCATACAGTTCACCGGGACCTCCTGGCTCGGCCCGAGCGGACCCGACGGCTACGCGGACCAGCAGAGCGGCGCGCACATCACCGGTTCGTACGCGATGCCCGCCAACTGGCTGAGCACCTGCAAGTCGGGATGCACGCAGTTCGAGGCCACCCGTAACCACTGGGAGCAGATGCCCGCCGCCGTACAGGTCTCCGCCGCCACCGGCATCACGTTCTCCGGCAACACGTTCTCCGAACTCGGGCAGGCCGGACTGGGCGTGGGCAACGACGGTGCCGCCACGGCCTCCGGCACCGGACTCGGCGCGAACGGTGTCACCATCACCGGCAACACCTTCACCGACATCGCCGGCAGCGGCATCCAGGTCGGCGGGATCCTGCCGGACGCGCACCACCCCGGCAACCCGCAGATGACCAACCAGAACATCATCATCAGCAACAACAAGGTCAGCGGGGTGGGCACCGACTACAAGGAGACCGCGGGGATCCTCTCCACCTACGTCACCAACGCGACGATCACCCACAACCAGTGCGACCACCTGCCCTACGACGGGATCGACATCGGCTGGGGCTGGGGGATGAACGATCCCGGCGGCAGCCAGGACTACGTCAACCGGGGCACGTACAACTACCAGCCCATCTACAGCACTCCCACGACGCTGAAGAACAACACCGTCACCCACAACCTGGTCTTCGACACCAAGAACGCGATGTTCGACGGCGGCAGCATCTACAGCCTGTCGGCGGCCCCCGGCTCGGTGATCTCCGAGAACTACATGTACGACAACAACCGCACCACAGCGCTGTACCTCGACGAGGGTTCCCGGTACCTGAAGGTGTCCAACAACGTGGTGCAGGACGCGAGCAACTGGGCGCTCACCAACGCCAACGCGAACAACCACACCGACGACAGCACGTTCTCCGGCAACTGGTACAACGGCGGCAACACGTACGTGGCCACCGGCCCTCCGCACAACAACGTCCTGACCGGCAACGTCCAGGTCAGCGGCACCAACTGGCCGCAGGGCGCCAAACAGGTCATCCAGCAGGCAGGCGTCCAGTCGTCGGGCGGCGGTGGCTTCCCCACCGGCCACCACCAACTGGTGATCGGCAGCAACAGCCTGTGCCTGGACGTGTACGGCAACTCCGGCAGCGCGGGCGCCGCGATCGACCAGTGGACCTGCAACGGGCAGAGCAACCAGCAGTTCGAGTTCGTGCCGGTCTCGGGCGGCTACGGGCAACTGCGCGCGCAGAACTCCGGACAGGTCGTGGCGGTGTCGGGCGGCTCCACGACCGCCGGTACGCCGAACATCGTGCAGCAGGCCGCCACCGGAGCGTCCAGCAGTCTGTGGCTGCCGGTACAGCAGTCCGACGGCTCGTACTCCTTCCGGAACCAGAACAGCGGTCTGTGTCTGGACGTCTACGGCGGCGGCAGCAACCTGGGCCAGCAACTGGACCAGTGGCAGTGCAAGAACGCACCCGGCACCAACCAGGACTTCACCCCCCGCTGACCGGCTCGCGCCTCCGACGCGCCTGCACGGACCGGCGGTTCGTTCGCCCCCACCCACTGTCCCGCACCCAGTGAGGAACGCTGATGAGGAAGTACTGGACACTCTTGGCCGCGGCGCTGACGGCCACCCTCGGGATGGGCGCCGCATGGCCCGTCGCGGCAGCCACCGGCGCCGAGGCGCGGCCCTCCGCCACGCGGGCCGCTGCCCCCACGTCCCTGCGGCTGATGCCGTTGGGCGACTCGATAACCTGGGGCGTCGGCAGCGCGTCCGGGAACAGCTACCGGAGCTTCCTGGGGAACAAACTGGCGGCCGAGGGGCACAGCCTGGACTTCGTCGGCTCGGGGCGCAACGGCACCATGTCCGACCCGGACAACGAAGGGCACTCGGGCTGGCGGATCGACCAGATCGCCGGCATCGCGGACTCCGTGCTGGCCCAATACCGGCCGAACGTCGTCACTCTGGAGATCGGCACCAACGACCTGAACGGCAACTATCAGATTCCGACCGCTGCCGACCGGCTCCATGCGCTCATCGACCAGATCACCAAGGCCGCACCCGACGCGACCGTGCTCGTCGGCACCGTGATCATCTCCACCAGCGGCACCGAGGAGGCCAACCGGCCTGCGTTCAACGCCAAGTTGCCCGGGATCGTCCAAGCCGAGCAGGCCGCCGGAAAGCACGTACGTCTGGTGGACATGGGTGCCCTGACCACGGCGGACCTGGCCGACTCCCTGCACCCCAACGACGCCGGCTTCAGCAAGATGGCGGACGCCTTCGACGCCGGGGTCCAGGCCGCGGACGCGGCAGGCTGGATCAAGCCGCCGGTTTCCACGGGCGGGCAGGTGCGCTCCGGAGTCACGGGGAAGTGCCTGGGCGTCGGCGGCGGCAACAGCGCCAACGGGACCGTCGTGGAGATCCGGACCTGCGACGGCTCGACCGCGCAAACGTGGGCGGCGCGCTCCGACGGCACCTTGCGGGCGCTCGGGAAGTGCCTCGACGCCACCGGCCGCGGGACCGACAACGGCACCAAGATCGAGGTCTGGGACTGCAACGGCGGTACCAACCAGCAATGGCAGGCGTACAACGGCGGCTACCGCAATCCGGTGTCCGGCCGCTGCCTCGACGACCCGGGCGCGTCCACCATCGACGGTACGCAACTGGTCCTGTGGGACTGCAACGGCGGAACCAACCAGCAGTGGACCGCCCTGCCCGTCTCCTGAGCTCCTGACCCCGCTTCATCACGGCACCGTCTCGTGGCCGGTGCCGGCCCCTCTCACGTCCCCACACAAGGAGGTTGATCCTTCATGTCCTGGCTCAACAAGGAGCCCCTGCTCCGTAAGGCCCTGGTCTCGGCCACCGGCTTGTTGGCCGGCACGGCACTGGCCCTGACCGGGCCGGCGAGCCTGGCCGCACACGCGGCTTCCGGCACGTTGGGCGCGGCCGCGGCCGACAGCGGCCGCTACTTCGGTACGGCTGTGGCCGGCGGAAAGCTCGGCAACTCGACGTATTCCACGATCCTCGACCGGGAATTCAACATGATCACCCCGGAGAACGAGATGAAGTGGGACACCACGGAGTCGTCCCGCGGCAACTTCAACTTCGGTTCGGCCGACCAGATCGTCGGCCACGCCGCCTCGCACGGGCAGCGGATGCGTGGCCACACCCTGGTGTGGCACTCGCAGTTGCCGGGCTGGGTCAGTTCCATCGGTGACGCCAACACCCTGCGCAGCGTGATGAACAACCACATCACCACGGAGATGAACCACTTCAAGGGCAAGATCTACGCCTGGGACGTGGTCAACGAGGCGTTCGCCGACGGCGGCAGCGGTCAGCACCGCAGCTCGGTCTTCCAGAACGTGCTCGGCAACGGCTTCATCGAGGAGGCGTTCCGCACCGCCCGGGCCGCCGACTCCTCGGCCAAGCTCTGCTACAACGACTACAACATCGAGAACTGGAACGACGCCAAGACGCAGGGCGTCTACAACATGGTCAAGGACTTCAAGGCGCGCGGCGTGCCCATCGACTGTGTCGGCCTTCAGAGCCACTTCGGCGCCGGCGGCCCGCCCGCCAGTTTCCAGACGACGCTGTCGAACTTCGCCGCCCTGGGCGTCGACGTCCAGATCACCGAACTCGACATCGCCCAGGCATCGGCGACCGCGTACGGGAACACGGTCAGGGCGTGTATGAGCGTCGCCCGCTGCACCGGCATCACCGTGTGGGGGATCAGGGACAGCGACTCGTGGCGGACGGGCGAGAACCCGCTGCTGTTCGACAACAACGGCAACAAGAAGCCGGCCTACGACGCGTCCCTCTCCGCGCTCGGCGGAGGCACGGGGAACCCGGGCGGCGGCATCGTCTCGGGCCAGGTGTACTCGCTCACCGATGTCGCCGCGGGGCGGGTGCTGGACGTACCGGGTGGACAGACGGCGAACGGCACGTCCCTGCAGATCTGGGATGCCAACGGCACTGCCGCGAACCAGCAGTGGCGGGCGAGTCAGAACAGCGACGGCTCCTACACGCTGACGAACATCGCCAGCGGACGGGTGCTGGACGAGCCGGGCGGCCAGACGGGCAACGGCACCCGGATGGCGATCTGGGACTCCAACGGCGGCGCCAACCAGCACTGGCGGGCGAGCCGGAACGGCGACGGTTCGTACACCCTGACCAACGTTGCCTCCGGCCGGGCGCTGGAGGTCCCCAGCGGGCAGACCGGCAACGGGGCCCCGGTCCAGATCTGGGACTCCAACGGTGGCGCCAACCAGCACTGGAACTTCAGGTGAGGTGACCCGGCGCGCAGCGCGCGCTCCTGCCCCGGATCACTTCGGGGCGACCGGAACGAACACCCGCGTCCGGCACGGCGGCCATCGCCGGACGCGGGTTTCGGCCTGCCCTCACAGCGGGCTGACCAAGAGCAATACATGGGATGGATCAGAATCTGATTGAGGCGGACGCGCGTATTGACTCCATGCGGGACCTATGGAATCACTAGGAACATGGGATGTCTGAGTGGTTCCCGCGGGTGCTCTCGGGCGCCCTCACTCCACGAGGAGTCCGGACCCCGCAGTCATGCCGGTGGCGGCGACGGTCCTCGAACGCTCCGTTCGGCCAGGCACAGCACTCTCTGTCACCTTCTCCCACATACTCAAGGAACAGAATGCGGCCCTCATTCGTTTCCCGCCGAAGTCCCGCGCCTCGTGGACCACGCTTACCGGCATCCGCCGCCGTATGCGTGATGGCGCTGCTGGCCATGATGCTGGCGACCGCGCAGACGTGGTCGGCACCGGCCCCGGCGTCGGCACCTGCATCAGCGGCAGCCCCCTTGGTGAGCTCGGCGTCGGGGCGATGTCTGGACGTCAAGGGCAACGTCGACACGCCCGGAACGGCGCTGGACATCCGGGACTGCGACAACCAGCCGAACCAGGCGTTCGAGTTCACGTCGGCGGGCGAGCTGAGGACGATGGGCGGCACCCGATGCGTGGACGCCTACGACAACCGGACCGCGCCGGGAACCCCGGTGATCATCTGGTCGTGCAACGGGAAGTCGAACCAGGCGTGGCGACAGAACTCCGACGGGTCCATCACCGGTGCCCAGTCCGGCTTGTGCCTGGACGTCAACGGAGCGGGCACGGCCAACGGCACCGCGGTCATCCTGTGGACCTGCAACAGCCAGAGCAACCAGAAATGGACCACGTCGACACCTCCGCCGCCCAGCGGGTCGGGCCCGTGCGACCTCTACTCCGCGGGCGGTACGCCGTGCGTGGCCGCGCACAGCACCGTGCGGGCGCTCTACGGTTCGTACAGCGGGGGCCTGTACCAGGTCAGGCGCGCCTCGGACAACGCCACCAGGAACATCGGCGTACTGGCGCCCGGCGGCTTCGCCGACGCGGCGGCGCAGGACTCTTTCTGCGCGGGCACCTCCTGCGTGATCACGGTCGTCTACGACCAGTCCGGACGCGGCAACGACCTGTGGTACCAGGGATCGGCCCAGGTCCCCGGATCGAGTCAGAGCAGCCCCGCGAAGGCGACCTCCGAGTCGCTGACCGCCGGGGGCACCAAGGCGTACTCGCTGTACATCAATCCCGGGAACAGCTACTGGCGGGACGGTCATCTGACAGGCGTGCCGACCGGCAGCGCGCCCGAAGGGGCGTACATGGTGACCAGCGGCACCCACGTCAACAGCGGCTGCTGCTTCGACTACGGCAACAGCGAGACGACGAGGAAGGCCGACGCCGCCGGGGCGATGGACGCGATCAACTTCGGCACCGAGTGCTGGTTCGGCGGTTGCTCGGGAAGCGGTCCCTGGGTGCAGGCCGATCTCGAATGGGGCCTGTACTCCGGCGGCAGCCAGTCCTGGAACACCAACCAACGTGCCTTTCCCGGCAAGTTCGTCACCGCGATGCTGAAGAACAACGGGACGTCGAGGTTCGCCCTCAAGGGCGGCAACGCGCAGTCCGGCAGCCTGACCACCCTGTGGGACGGCGGGCTTCCCAGCGGATACAGCCCCATGAAGAAGCAGGGAGCCATCGTTCTCGGCAGCGGTGGCGACTGCTGCAAGCCCGGTGGCGGCGCCAACCTGAGCGCCGGCACCTTCTACGAGGGAGCCATCGTCGCCGGCTACCCCTCCGACGCGACCGACAACGCGGTGCAGGCCAATGTCACCGCGGCCGGATATCGCTGAATCCTGCTGTCCGATGCGGGAGGCGGCGGCCCTCCGGGACGTGCGGAGGGCCGC
>NZ_JBMNDS010000142.1:6703-12543 GCF_052543295.1 Streptomyces sp. SAS_270 | reverse complement strand
CCCCCCCCCCCCCCCCCCCCCCCCCCCCCCCCCCCCCCCCCCCCCCCCCCCCCCCCCCCCCCCCCCCCCCCCCCGACAGCCTTGTGGCGAGCCCGCGGCGGGCTTTCGCGCGGGATCAGCAGGAGCTGGCGAACCTGAAGCTCTCCATCTCGTCGTTGCGCCACAGCGACGGAATCGACTGACCCGGCGTGAGGCACCCCAGAAATCCGGTGCCGTTGTCGTTGTCGTACATCAAGATGTGGAACCGGGTGCGATTGGAGACGCTGCTGATCTCGTTGTCCCCGTCCCAGCCGTCGATGTCGATGAGGGTTCCTATGTTCGCCGGTGACGTGGCGTACATGTCGACGTATTTCGATCCCGTGTAGTTGGCGTCCTCCCACATGCAGATGAAGTCCGCACCGCATCCCGCCGCCGCCGTCTGACCCTGCGCTTGGGCCTGCGCCGCGAAACCCAACGGGAAGGCCAGAGCGGCGGTGAGTGTGACGATCGTTCCTCGAACAGTCCTGCGCATGATTCCCCCTGCTGTCGATTTACCTCAGTCGTTCTTGCGGTCCCCACCATGCTGGGGCGCACGATGCGCGTGCGGCCACACGTTTCGATCACCTTCAAAGGGAGTCAGCGCGACGACAGGCGACATACGCGGTGGCGCCGGCGACTGTTCCGACACGTTGCGCGTCTCATGGCGTGGGGTGGCCGCGCACCGTGTGGCGGAAGCCGATCGGGGTCTGTCCGGTGCGCTGGTGGAAGTACTTGCTGAAATGGGTGGCGCTGGGGAAAGCGAGGTGGTCGGCGATGCGGGCGGCGGTCTGGTCGCTGTGGGCCAGGAGGCGTTTGGCCTCCAGGACGACACGGCGGTCGATGAACTCCTTGGCACCTAGGCCGGCGGTGGCGAGGGTGGCGCGGGAGAGGGTGCGGGCGGAGTAGCCGAGGGCGCGGGCGTAGTCCTCCACCCGGCGGGTGCGGGCGAAGTCCCTCTCGACGGCGTCACGGAAGCGGAGGTAGGTGGAGTCGGGTTCGGGCGCGGGACTGCCGACGGGTGCGGTCAGGTGGGCCAGGCGCAGCAGGAGGACGGACAGCAGGTGGCGCAGGGCCTCGGTGTGGATGTCCAGGGGCAGCCGTCCGAGCGCGTGGAACTCGGCGGTGAGGTGGTCGACGGCCCGGTGCAGGGCAGCGGCGTCGTCGGGCAGGGGGCGGCGCAGGACCGGGGCGTGGAGGTCTTCGATGCGGGTGACGGCTGCGGTGGCCGCGTCGATGAAGTCCTGCCGGAACAGGATCAGGGTGCCCTCGGCGTGGGTGAGGTCGCCCCACTGGTGCACCTGGCCCGGGCGTACCCACAGCCAGGAGCCGGGTTCGAGGGCGTAGGCGGTGAAGTCCACCGTGTGCCAGAGGGTGCCGCCGGTGAGCGTGAGCAGATGGTGGAAGTCCGGTCGCTGAAGCGTCGCGAGCCGCGCCGCCGGTACACGCCGGCGCAAGGTGGCCAGGGGCAGCACCTCGACCCCTGCAGGGGTTCCGGCAGGCGCGGTGAAGAGGATCTCGGGGATCTCCCGCGCGGCATCGTGTCGGTTTTTGGCCATAGCTAGTCGCAAGCGTATCCGGGTTCACCCTCCCTATCCCCCTAGTTTGGAGGTGCTGGCC
Source organism: Streptomyces sp. SAS_270 (assembly GCF_052543295.1). Taxonomy (NCBI): domain Bacteria; kingdom Bacillati; phylum Actinomycetota; class Actinomycetes; order Kitasatosporales; family Streptomycetaceae; genus Streptomyces; species Streptomyces sp. SAS_270. The sequence goes on along the minus strand of NZ_JBMNDS010000142.1, from coordinate 10,908 downwards.
CATACGGCACCGCATGGGTGTCGGAAAGCAGTAAGGGCGGAGGGGCGTGGTGTGTTCGGCGGAGCGAGTTCGACTGACGTACGCCTTCGACGCGTACTGCCCTTGGTGCTATGGCTTCGGCAGGGCCCTGCGGACCTTCGCCGAGGACAACGCACACCGCATCCAACTGTCGGTCCGGTCGGCCGGCCTCTACACCGGGGCCCGGTCGAGGCCCGTATCGGCGTACCCGCATCTGCGAGCCGAGCAGGACCGGACAGCGCGGCTGACCGGCGTCGGAAGGACCCGACCGCGGTGGACCGCTGGGCCGCCGCCGACTACACGCAGACGGTCCTTGTGGGCGCCGACTACTCGGGGCTCACCGACTACATCTCCACCGAGACCTACCACCAGCACAACCCGGAGGCCGCCGACGGCCTGGACGGCTTCGGCGCCGCCGCCGCGAAGTGGGCCGAGCAGGGCAGGAACCTTGTCTACAACAAGGTCCACAAGGTCGTCGCCGAGGGCGAGTTCGTCCTGCTGCAGTCCGAAGGCGAGTTCGGCGTCCCGGTGGCGTACTACGACCTGTTCCGCGTCGCCGACGGAAAGATCGTCGAGCACTGGGACGTCATCACCGCCGTTCCGGCCGAACTGCCGCACGGCAACGGCCTGTTCTGACAACCCTGCCACCAGCTGAGGAGAAGCACGATGAGCACGCCCGCTTACGCCGGCCGGACCTTCGTCCTCCGGGTCGACAACGGGGTCGTCTTCCGCAACACCTACGCGGCCGACGGCACCGTCCTGCACTACGAGACCCTGGAGGGTCCGGCCAAGGGAGCGAAGGAGACGGTCACTCTCCACACCGCCGAAGTCGCCCCGGGCCTGTTCATGCTCGGCTGGGTCGAGGAGTCCGGCATGACGGTCACACACGTCATGAACCTCAACGCCCGGACCGTCCACGCCCTCTGGACCTACGAGGGCGGTACCGGTCGCGTCGCCGAGCTCCACACCGCAACCCTCGAACCCGCCTGAGCAGGCCCGGCGAGCCGTCGCGGCCTTACCGGTAAGCCGGGAGACCACAACGGCTCGCCTCACACCCACCCGCCAGGCGAGCCGTCGTCGGCGTTCACGATCCAGGCGGCGCATCGCCCTCGGCCGCCGACGCGGGCCGCACGCCGAACACATCACCCGCACCGCCTGGAGGACCACCGTGCACGCCGGCACACTGCCGCTCGACGCCTACCGCACCGTCATCGCCCTGGACGAGCCGTTCCAGCCCGCTGACTGCCACACCCCGCCCTCGCACCCGACGCACCTGGTGCACGCCGCGCTCGACCTCCTCGGCAGGGACCCGGCGGCCGTGAAGGCCGGCCTGAGCACCGGTGACGCGGACCGGCTCGACCATGCGAACGCCCGGCGGCTGCTGCGCGCGGTGCTGACCGTACGGGCTCCGGGCCCTCTGCCCGCCGCAACCGCCAAAGCGCTGGACACACTCCTGGCAGCCGAGCGCCAGGCGCGCGAAATCACCGACGCGGGCACGCTGCCCCGCTGCCCGAACTGCGGCGGCGAGGTCGAGATCAACGTCCGCATCGGCCCCGAATTCGTCGACGCCCCCTACCTTCCCGCCGGCCGCCGCCTACAGGGCTGGCTGGACACGGCCGACGCCGACACCCGCCTGCTGATCCTGGAGTTCGGCGCCGGATTCAACACCCCCGGTGTCATCCGATGGCCGGGCGAACAGCTCACCCGGAGCTTCCCCCGCGCACGCTTCGTACGCGTCAACCCCACCGATCCCGAGACCCCCGCGGACCTGGCCGACCGATCCCTGTCCGTTCCCACCCACGCCGACCACCTGCTCGCCACACGCACCGCGCCCCACTCGGCGCCCGACCCTACGGTGATCCCATGAGCGACCCTGAAGCGAACAAGGCCACCGCCAAGGCCTTCTACGACCTGATGTTCAACGAGTGCCGCCCCGCCGAGGCCCTCGACCGGTACGCCGGCGACACCTACATCCAGCACAACCCGCATGTCGGCGACGGCAAGCAGGCATTCATCGACTACTTCGAGCGCATGGCCGCCGAGTACCCGGGCAAACACGTCGAGTACAAGCGCGCCTTCGCAGAAGACGACCACGTCATCCTCCACTGCCATCAGACCTGGCCCGGCGAGGAATACGCGGGCATCGACATCTTCCGCTTCGATCACAACGGAAAGGTCGTCGAGCACTGGGACGTCCTCCAGGTCATCCCGCCCACCTCCAGGAACGACAACACCATGTTCTGAGCACCGCGCGACGGAAGAGCACGAGCTGCAGGCGCCGCCTCGCACAAGCGCCGGAACGTACTCGTCACGGTGTCAGTCCGCCGTCTGCGCCGGGCCTGCCGTCACCTTCCGCAGCAGCGGCCTGCTGCCGGCGATCGCGGCGAACATGGCCAGCGCGCCGACGACCACGCACATCACCAGTTGCACAGCACCGGAGGCGTTCATCGTGGTGCCGGCGGCCTTGTTGAGCTGCACGGCGCCGAAGACACCCATCGCGGTGGTGCCTCCGGCCAGAACGGCCAGCGGGATGACGGTCTCACGCACCCGTGCCCGGTCCAGCACCTTCAGCGGGGTGCCGGACAGCCGCAGCAGGCCGTACACCCGTCGCCGGTCGAGGACGTTCGCGGCGGCCGTGAGGCCGGCGGAGGCGGCCGCGACGAGGAAGCTCAGCACGAGGGTGGCCGTACTGACGGCGGTGATGCGGGCGGTCACCGTGTCGTCCGCCGCGGACACGTACTCCTGGGTGAGGGGGTACCTGCCCGATCCGAGGGGCGTCAGTGCGGTGAGGGCGCTGTCGATGTCCTTCCGCCCGCCGGGGACCTTTGCGATCACTCCGTCAAGACCGGCCAGCAGGCTGTCGTAGTCGTCCTCGCTCGTGACGGTGACATCCGCCGTGATGCCTGCCCGGTGCAGCGCCGTACGGGCCTCGGTCGCTGTGTGGCGGGCGTCGGCGGCGTTCGCGGTGATCACCGCGACCTGGCCCTGGTGGCTCGGGCCGTCGGAGCCCAGCGTGCTGACGCAGAAGAACCCGGCCACGAACCCCGCGAGCACCAGACCGCTGACGGTGCGCCAGACCGCGCGCGGGTCGTCGCTGAGCCGACGGGCTGCCAGCAGTGTTGCCGGGCGCTTCGCACGGCGGGCCACGATCCGACCCAGCCGGTCCACCGCCCAGGGGCCGAACAGCCAGAACGCGCCGTAGAAGAGCGCCAGCAGGGCGATCAGCTGCCGGGGCTTCAACTGGCCGCTGTCACCTGTGGTCGCCCAGATGTAGAGCAGGACCGCGACGAACAGCACCAGGCGGATCGCGCGGGTGCGGCGCGGGTTCGCCTGCTGGGCCACGCCCAGGGGCGAGGTGGCCACCTGGCGCAGCATCGTCACCGAGCTCACGGTGATCAGTGCTGTGACGGCCGACACCACGGCCGCGAGCCACGGCAACCCCACCCACAGCTGACCGGCGTACCAGGAGCCGACACCGTACGGGAGTTCGGCGAGCGCGGGCAGCAGTGCCGCGTAGGCGAGCGCGCCCGCCAGCGCACCGGCCGCGCCGACTCCCGCCGCCTCGACGGCGGTCATGGCGAGGATCTGCCGTGGGGTGGCCCCGGCCAACCGCAGCGCGGCGAGCCGCTGTTCACGCCGGGCCGCGCCAAGCCGTCCCGCAGCCGAGCTCAACACGACGACCGGCATGACGAGGAGCACCACGCCCAGAAGTACGGTCCCCTGGTCCATGCCGGTGAACAGGCTCGCCTTGGTGCCGGCGAACCCGGAGACCGGTGAGCGCTTGGTCAGGCCGTCGTCGTAGTAGTTCTGGTGCCCGGCCGCCGGGGAGACCGCCGCGTCGCCGGGCGCCCGTCCGACCACCGCGACCAGCTCGTCGGGCGAGGCGAGAGCGGCGGCGCCGATCGTGCCGTAGGACTTCGTCTTCGGGAAGCGGTCGGCGAGTTGGCCGTCGGGGAGCTCGTGCAGCAGCTCGGCCAGCGCGGGCGAGACAGACACCTCGCCCTGCTTCGGGAAGCCGCTCAGGCCGGGCGGCGCGGGGGTCGCCGCGCGCCCGGGCAGCTGGGCCAGGTTCACGACGGTAACGGGCTTTTGGCGTACGTACGTCGTGGTCGTGGCCTGGATGGCCGTCGCCGCCTTGGCCGGTACGGCGTCGGGGGTGCGCCATGTGGTGTGGTCGGGGGGGGGGG
>NZ_JBMNDS010000142.1:0-6693 GCF_052543295.1 Streptomyces sp. SAS_270 | reverse complement strand
CCCCGCCCCCCCCCCCCCCGAGCGAGGCGGCGATCATCACCAGCAGAAGGAACGAGCCGACGGCGGCGGCGCCGGCGGCGAGCAGGTGGGACTGCAGACCGCGGCGGCCGGAGGACCTGGCGAGGTGCAGCGTCAGAGGCAGGACGGGGGAACGCATGGCAGCTACTCCTGCGGGCTCAGGCGACGGTGTACTGGGTGTGGCCGCTGATGCCGCCGTCACGGACCTGAAGGATCCGGTCGCAGTGGGCGGCGACGTCCGCGTCGTGGGTGACCATGACCAGCGCGGCGCCCGTCTCCCGGGTGGCGAACGTCAGCAGCTGGACGACCTCCGTGCTGGTGCGCTGGTCCAGGGCGCCGGTGGGCTCATCGGCGAAGACCACGTCCGGTTCGACGGCCAGAGCGCGCGCGATGGCGACCCGCTGCGCCTGCCCGCCGGAGAGCTGGCCGGGGCGACGGTGCTCCAGCCCGTCCAGACCGAGCGGCACGAACCAGCGGCGGGCGCGGACGACGGCCTCGCTGCGCGGCATGCCCTCCAGCATCAGCGGCAGTGCGACGTTCTCCTCGGCGGGCAGTTCCGGAAGCAGCTGGCCGAACTGGAACACGAACCCGAAGCGCTTGCGGCGCAACGCGCTGAGTCGGTTCTCGCCCAGCTGGTCGATGCGTTCGCCGCGCAGCAGTACCTGACCGCCGTCGGGGCGGATGATCCCCGCCAGGGTGTGCAGCAATGTGGACTTGCCGGACCCGGACGGGCCCATGATCGCCAGCGAGTCGCGCTCGCCGACCTCGACGTCCACGCCGGCCAGGGCGGTGGTGGAGCCGTACTTCTTCACGAGGCCGTATCCGGCCAGAACGGTGCTCATGGTGTGTCGTCGCCCCTTCTCAGCGCTCGAACTTCCAGGTGACGCTCTTGGCGTCGGCCTTGGTCACGCGGACAGCGATGTCGAGCGTCTTGCCATCGCTCTTCTTGCCTGTGCAGGTGAGGGTGGCTCCGGCGACGGCGCTGAGACCGGTCGGGCAGGTGACGTCGGAAAGCTTGTCGCCGACCCAGGGCAGCGGGTGGTACTTGCTCTCGGTGCGGCCCTCGACGATGTTCGCCGCGAGCGCCTTGTGACCGTCCACCGACGTCGTGCTGAACTCGTCCAGGCGGCTGGTCGACTCGGTGCCCGAGAGCAGAGATGTGCCGAGACCGCCCAACGCGACCACGGCGGTCACGCCGCCGACGACACCTACGAGGAACTTGCTGCGCTGCATCGCGTACTCCTGATGTCCGTGGTGAGGATGCGGCTCCACCCTCGCCCGCGGGCTCGGGCACCCGCCTCGGCCGAACGGTCAGGGTCGTGGGCCGGCCCCTCGGCCGTTCGGCTGATCCCGCCGCCGGGCGCGCTGGCCTACGGTGATCGGCATGAGATCCGTTTCCGTCCGAGGCTGCGCCCATGGCCTCGCTGTCGGTGTGCTGCTGGCGGCGTCCGTCGTCGACGTTGTTCTCTACGCCTCCGACGGGACGAGTGTCCTGCCGATGGCAAGCCCCTCCTGGCAGATCCTGGCCGTGGTACTCGTCGGGCTGGCCGCCGTGCTGTGGCCGGCCGGGCGGCGGCCCGAGTGGTTCACACCGCAACTGCGCACTGCTGTGCCCGCTCTCGCCTCGGCCCTCCTCACAGCGGCTTCGCTGCTGGTCGACGGGGAGGTCGTGTTCGGCCCGGGCGAGATCATGATCCTGCTGTGCCTGCTCTTCATCGCCGTACGGCACTGCCCGCCGCGCTGGGCCGTGGTGTGCGGCGGGCTCGACACGGGCGCGCTGCTCATTCTGCCGGTCCGCGGCGACCTGACGCTGAGCAGTGACGTGATGGGTCTGGAGATGATCGGTCTGCTGCTGGCCGGCCTCATCGCCGGACTCGCGGGCTATCTGCGGTCGATGGACTACCGCCGCACCGTCGCCGTCAGCGAGACGCGGCGCAGCGAACGCCTGGCCATCGCCGCCGACCTGCACGACTTCGTCGCCCACCACGTCACCGGCATCCTGGTGCAGACGCAGGTGGCCCGCATGATGGCAACCACCCAGCCGCAGGAACTGGACCCTGTCCTGGCGGGCATCGAGCGGGCTGCGACCGAGGCCCTCGCCTCGATGCGCCGTACCGTCGGCGTCCTTCGGGACACCGGGCCCGAGGCGAGCGGCCACCGCCCGGTAGGCGACCTGGCAGGCATCGCCGAACTCATCGAGGGCTTCGCGACCCCGGGCCAGAAGGCCGTCCTGAGCCGCGACCCCGCCGTGTCCCCTGACCTCCCCCACGAGGTGCAGGCCGCGGCCTTCCGGGTCGTCCAGGAAGCGCTGACCAACATCCGGCGGCATGCGGCCGATGCCACGCACATCGAGGTCCGCCTGCAGGACGACACCGGCCGACTCGCAGTGACGGTGGCGGACGACGGCCGCGGCGGCAGTCAGCTTCCGGCGGCCGCCCATGGCGGCGGCTTCGGCCTCGTAGGCCTCATAGAGCGGGTGACCGCACTGGGCGGCGAACTGAACGCCGGACCGCGGGGCGGCGCGGGGTGGGAAGTGCGGGCGGTGCTTCCGGCGCGGAAGGCCTGAGCGGGAAGCCTGAGAGGGACGGGCTCCCTCGCTTACCAGGACTCGTGGAACATTCGCTCAAGTACGGGCGGAGAGCCTCCACTTGGCCTTGCCGAGCCTCAGCGCGGTTGTCCTGCTCGTCGGGAGACACCTTTTTCAGGGCCGCGTTCGATGTTCATGAGACCGGCCAGCACCTCGCCCGCCAGCCGCGCGGGCGGGCGAGCGGGCGAGCGGGCGAGCGGGCGAGCGGGCGAGCGGGCGAGCATTTCGGCGGGGGCGGAGGTGCGCCGCCCTCGCCGGCTGGTTCCCGTGGGCCACTCGGCCCGGGTCAGCTCAGTCGGGTAGCGGTGTACGCCTCGATGGCATCCCGCTGGTACGCGGCCAGGCCTGGTGCGATCGCCTCGTCGGCGGCGCGCCAGGCGTCGTTGTCCGCGCAGGAGCGTCCGATGGCGCGGTACTCGTCGGCGGAGACGGCCCGCAGTTCGGTCAGCGCCCGGCACTGGGCGTCGATCTCGGCCTGCACAGGCTCTGCGTCGACGTGGTGGCCCGCAGCCATCAGCTCGCCCAGGGCCCGCAGAACGAGGATCTGTTGAAGCAGCAAGAGCTGGTGCTCCTCGTAGTAGCGGTGGCCGTTGGTCTCGATCCGGGCCGGCGGCAGCAGGCCGATCTCGTCGTAGTGCCGCAGGGTTCGGGCGGTCACGCCCGACATCCGGGCGACCTCCGCGATCGGCCAGTTCATCGCCGCCTACCTCATGATCGCGTCACCGGGCCGGTCTCTCCGGCCCTGGTTCAGGACGGTAGAAGCTGCCGCAGCGGCAACCGCAACCTCGCGGGCCGACGGACCGGCATGTGTCGGTGCTATCGGGACCGGCTCACGATGAGGTGGTCGAGGCCGTCCAGGATGCGCTGCAGCCCGAAGCTGAAAGCGTGGTCGGGGTTGTACACCCCCTGGTGAGCAGCGCCCGCTGCGCTCCCGACCCGGGCGGCGAGGGGGAACCGTGCCGGATCGAAGACCTTGGCCAGAAGCGGCGCGTTGGCGGCCCACCACTGCTCGTCGGACATGGCGCTTTCCCGGGCGGCGGCCTGAGTATCGAGGTCGGCTCGGGCGACGGACTGGACGAAACCAAGGAGCAGGGTGAGGGCCGCGTCCATCTCGACGTCACCGAGGCCAAGGCCGTCGAACGCGGCCAACTCGTGTTCGTACTTGGCCATGAGCCCGGGGCCGAGCGGCGGGCGTGTGGTGGGGAGGGTCGCCACCCAGGGGTGATGCCTATACAGATCGCGGTTCTCGCGCGCGACCGACTCCGCCCTCTTACGCCACGGGACGGCCGTGTGATCGCCGCGCGGCATCTGTAGATAGGCGGCGTCCAGCATGAGGTCGAGCAGCTCTGCCTTGCCCGGGACGTATGTGTAGAGCGTCATGGGTGTGACGCCCAACTGCTGGGCAACGCTGCGCATGGTCAAGGCGTCCAGCCCACCGGAGTTGGCGAGAGCGATGGCCGCCTGGACAACGGCGTCAACCGTCAAGCCCTGCTTCGGGCCGCGCCGTGGACCACCTTGTCCGGGCTCGCGCCACAGAAGTTCCAGAGTGCGGGCCGGGTCGCCTGCGCCGCTTCGTTCCTTGACCATGCGCCCCATCATCCTCTGAGATCTTTGGCGCCCTTCACGGCTTTGGCATCCTCCAGAACTTCTTCTCTGTATGCTGTATAGAGTACAGCGTATAGAGATTGAGTTCGAGCTCAGGGAGAACCATGAAGATCACTTCCACCGCCGTCTCTCTGACCGTCGGTGACGTCCCGGCCTCCGCCGCATTCCTGACCAGGCATTTCGGCTTCGAGGAGGCCATGGCCGCGGAAGGCTTTGCCTCTCTGGCCCTGGAGGGCGCCGCCAACGTGATCTTTCTGCAGCGCGGCATCGAGGTCTTGCCCGAGGGCTTCAGGGATCAGCATGCCGCGGGTGTGATCATCGCGTTCACCGTGACTGACCTGGAGGCTGAATACGAGCGACTGCAAAGCGAAGGCGTCCCCATCACCATGCCGCTGCGCGAAGAGCCGTGGGGTGAGCGCCTCTTCCAGGTCACCGACCCGAACGGCGTCATCCTTGAGCTCGTTTCCTGGGCCGCACCCGACGACGGGTGACGGCCTTGGGGCGGTCGTGGAGGTGGCGGTCGACCGGTGACGTGAGAAGTGCCGCACCGATTGCGTGAGTTGCTCGAAGGACTGGCCCTCAACGGCAGGCGGGGCGACAGCGCGCGCGAGCAGCGTGGCGGGGCTCGGCGACGGGCTGCAGGAGCAGGACCCAAGCGGCGGCTGGTGTTCGCGCCTCCTCAACAACGAGAGGGGTCGCCACCTCAACCCACCGGTCAGTTCGGGCGTGAGTCCGATCGCCACAACCAGCGGAGGGCATCGGGAAGCAGGACCCCGCCATGGTTGGGGCTGTGGCCGCCATCGCCCAGGACAAGGCGGAAGTCGTAGCCGGCTTCTGCGAGCGCGGCCGCGACGCGCAGGTTGTTGGCGAACCAGTTCGCCTCGGACTCGTTCCAGCGAAGGTCACGATGGCCCGCTTGCATGAAGATACGCAGCGGCTTGCGCGGGACGCGGGGGATGAGTTCGGGGTATGGGTTGCCGTCTGGCATCTGCGTGAAGCTGGACAAGTACCCGATCACCCGGCGGAATTTGTCCGGGCGCAGCCACGCCGCGGTAAACGCACAGTTCCCGCCGCTGCTGCCACCACAGATGCCCCACCGGTCGGGGTCCTCGGCAATCGAGTAGTGCTTCGTGACCTCAGGGATGATTTCTGTCAGGAGAAAGCTGACGTACCGATCGTCGAAGGCGTCGTACTCGGTGTTGCGGTTCTTGGGATCCTCGGCATCTCGCAACACACCTGGGTCGACGAACACGCCGATGGTGACCGGGATGTCACCGCGGTGGACGAGATTGTCCAGAACGATCGCGCCGCGGACCTCCCCTTCAGGGTCCAGATACCACCATCCGTCCTGGAACACCATCAGCGACGCCGGCTCCGAGGGGTCGTACCGCGCGGGCACATGCACCCAGAATTTCCGTGACGTCCCCGGGTAGATCGCGCTGTCGCTCCAGTCGAACTCGATCGTCTCGCCGACGGGTACGCCGGGCTGCACGGTGGAGTCGGGGCCATGGGCGTAGCGCACGTCCGACTGGTGAATCGGAAGCGGCTGGTAGGGCACCTCGATCGTCACGAGGGCCAACCTAGGAGAGATCACGAACGTTCTCAACGCGGTTTTGGCTGCCCTCACACGGCTTGACTTCTCCATCGGGAAGCCACTGAGCAGTTCAGCCCAGCCACGTCCCCTCGCGCATGAGGACTCTGCCGCGCAGCTCCGGCTCGCCGCGCCAGGCGAACACTGTCTTCGGAGCCACACGAATATACAGAAAAGGGTCTTCCTCCGTACGTGGGTCCCATCCGAACTTTTCGGCGAACGCATCCGCGGCGTCCTCCGGCACGCTCCGATCCGAGAAGCACTCCGCCTCCCCGTGCAGGAGAACCACATCGAAGGTGTCCGGCAATGCCAGGCGCACACGGGGATCCTTGCGCAAGTTGCGCACAGTCGCGGAGGTCTCGCCAGTGCACATCCACACGGCCTGCCCGTCCCAACAGAACCACAGCGGCACTTGATGCGGGCCGTGATCCGGATGGGCCGTGGATATCCATATATCTCGTTCTGCGGAGAGCCGTTCAACAGTGTCGCGCCTGCGCTCCAGCACATCACGACGAGCGATCTCTGTGGTCTTCATGAACGCCGACCTTAGTCAGCGGTTCGGAACCGCACATGAGGCGCTGGTCCTACTCCCAGGGACCGACAGCCACTCAGCCCGCAGGCCGAGGGTGTGGTCGATTGTCACGCTCAGGCCGATCAGTTGGAGTGCTCAGTCACAACCGGCGGCTACCAACAGGATCACCCTCTACAGCTGGCGTACTAGGCGGCGGGGCCGGGAGCCTGCTGCAGCTGGGCAAGGGCCTCGGCAAGAATCCGCCAGATCTCCGCAGCCAAGTCGATATTGGCATCCGCCTGCGCCCGCTCCGCCAACACCCGCAAACCCTCCGCCCCCGACGCATCCCCCGCCAAGATCCGCAACCGATACCGCAGGATG
>NZ_JBMNDS010000141.1:0-13164 GCF_052543295.1 Streptomyces sp. SAS_270 | reverse complement strand
TGAGGTTGACCGAGCCACTGGGGGCTCCGCCCCCAGACCCCCGTTCGCCCTGAGCGGGCTCGTCCTCAAACGCCGGACGGGCTATTTAGCCCCTCCGGTGTTTGAGGAGCGGGGGTACTCCGCCTCGATCAGCCCCTCCCGATACGCCACGGCAACTGCCTCCCCGCGGCTGGCAGCCCCCAACTTCGCCAGGATGTTGGAGACGTGCACGCTCGCCGTCTTGCCGCTGATGTACAGCTCCTCGCCGATCTGGCGGTTGGAGCGGCCGCGGGCGAGGAGGCGTAGGACGTCGTTCTCGCGGGAGGTCAGGACCGCGGCGCCCGTGGTGGGCGGGGCGTCGGCCAGCCGGCCGCGGCGGACGAGTGTGTCCAGGGCGTCCAGCAACGGCGTCGCTCCCAGTCGGGCGGCGGTCTCACGAGCCGCACGGGCCTGTTCGGCGGCCTCCGCGCGACGGCCCTCCGTCAGCAGTGCCTCCGCCAACCTGCGCCTGCACCGGGCCAGTTCGTACGGGTCGCCGTACGCGAACGCGGTGACCGCCTTCTCCCAGACCGCGACCTGCGGCCCCGACAGCGCCCGCGTCCACTCCGCTTCCGCGCGGGCCAGCCAGGCGAGGCCCTCCGGACCCTGCTCGGTGCCGTCCTGGCCCTTGGCGGCTGTGCCGCGGGCCAGCTCCACCAGCTCGGTCGCGGTCGGTGCCCAGCCCTCTGCGCCCGCCGTGTCACCGGTCAGGCGCAGCTCCTCGGCCCGGTCCGCGAGCGCGGCCAGGGCGAGCGCCGCGAGCCGTACGCCGACGTCCGGCCGCTCGTTGGTCGCCCCGTCGGCCAGGGTGGCGAGCGTGCCGCGGACGTGCTCGACCGCCGCTTCCGGATCGCCCCGCAGGGCCGCGTCGTCGGTGAGCACGATGCCCGCGACGAGCCTCGCCATCCAGTCGAACGGCTGGTCGAGGAGGGCGCGGGCGCGGTCGACGGCGGACCGGTTGCCGCGGGCCAGCGCCACATAGAGGGCGGGGCCGGTCGCGAACCGGCTGGCGACGGGCAGCTGTTCGGTGTCGGCGTCGGCCGCCCGTGCGCACTCGTCCCAGCGGCCCAGCGTGTAGAGGATCAGGGACTGGAGGTAGCGCAGCTCCAGGGCGTACGGCGAGGCGAGGAGTCCGGTGCGGCCGGCGCGCTCCAGCCCGTCGGAGAGCCAGGTCAGGCACTCGTCGAGGGCGCCCGCCTCGTAGCTCCCGATGCCGAGGCTGAACAGCGCGCGAATCTCGACGGATATGTTGCCCGCGCTCCGGGCCAGTTCGCGGGCCCGCCGCAGCCGGTCCCGGCCCTCGGACGTGCGTCGGCCGGGTCCTTCGATACCGACCAGGGAGATCATCAAGTCGGCCTGGGCGTCGGCCAGTCGGAGCTCCTCGGCGGTGCGCAGCGCCTGGTGGGCGACGCGCCGGGCGGACTCGTCCTCACCCACGAACCGGGCCGCCATCACGTGGGTGGCCGCGGCCCACACCCACGTACGCGACGGGGGTTCGGCCGGGATCATCGCCAGCGCCTCGCTGCTGTACGCGAACGCGGCCGTCAGGTTGTCGACGCGCAGGAGGTTGCCGGCGAGGGTGTAGCGGACGCGGGCGGCGAGTTCGGAGTCGGTGTCCGAGCCGGCCCGGGCGAGCGCGGTGCGGGTGAGGGAGACCGCGCGGTGGCTCTCCCCGGCGTGCATGGCCGCGGCGGACGCGCGCAGGGTGAGGGCGACGGTGTCCTGGTCCTGGGGGCGCGCGGCCGGGTCCACCGCGGGCCACAGCTCCAACACCGTCTCCAGATGGCGCAGTTGCTCCGCGGGCGCGCCGACCCGCTGGGCGTGGTCGGCCGCTTCGAGGGAGGCGGAGAGCGCGTCTGCGAGGTCGTGGCTCTCGCGTGAGTGGTGGGCGCGCTCGGCCGCGCTCTTGGCCGGGTCACCGCGCCCGGCCAGCAGATGGGCGAACGCCCGGTGCAGCCGGACGCGCTCCCCGGGCAGCAGATCGGTGTAGACGGCCTCGCGGGTGAGGGCGTGCCGGAAGGAGTACGTGGCGTCGTCGCCCGGGACCAGGAGCATCCGGCCGACGGCCTCGCGTAGCGCCGACTCCAGCTCGTCCTCGGCCAGTTGGACGGCGTCGCGCAGCAGGTCGTGCTCGACGCGGCGTCCGGCGACGGCGGCCGTGCGCAGCACCTGCTGGGCGGTCTCGGAGAGCTGCTCGATCCGGATGAGCAGGACGTCGGCGAGGCCGCTCGGCATCGCGCCGGACTCCGGACCGGAGCCGCCGGGCGGGGTCTCGGCGGTGGCGGCGAGCAACTCCTCGGCGTAGAAGGCGTTTCCTTCGGCGCGCTCGACGATCCGCCGGACGGTGGTGTCCGGTACGGCGGACGCGGACGTGGCACGCACCAGGCGGGCGACCTCCACGTCGGCCATCGGCCGCAGTTCGAGCCGGTCGACGGCGGGCAGCCGGACCAGCTCGGCCAGCAGCGGGCGCAGCGGGTGGCGGCGGTGCAGATCGTCCGCCCGGTACGACGCGAAGACCGCCAGGCGGTGTGCGGGGGTGCCGCCCGCCGGCCGTTGCAGCACTCCGCGGCTGAGCAGGAACCGCAGCAGGTCGCGGGAGGACTGGTCCGCCCAGTGGAGGTCCTCCAGGACCAGCAGCAGCGGCGCGGTCTCGGCGACGTCGGCCAGCAGTCCGGCCACTCCCTCGAAGACCTGCAGTCGGCTGCCCTCGGCTCCGCCGCCGAGCAGCCGGTCGACCGCGGGGTGCGCCGCGCGGGCGGCAGCGAACCTCTCGTCGGCGGCGAGCGCGCCGAGGATCTCGGTGAAGGGGAGGTACGGCAGGCCCACATCGCCGAGGTCGACGCAGTGCCCGGTGAGCACGGTCATGCCGGCGCGGGCGGCGTGCGCTGAGGCCTCGGTCAGGACGCGGGTCTTGCCGACGCCGGCGTCCCCGGAGATCAACACGGCGCGGGGGTCGCCCTCCCGGGCGCGGTCGAGCGTCCCGGTCAGCCGGGCCAGTTCGTCGTCCCGGCCGATGAGCGGCGTACCGAAGGTCTGTGACACGGGGTCCATCCTGGCACGCGGCACGGACACCGGGCGTGGGCGTTTTCCGGGGACGCTCGCCGGGGGGTCCCGCCGGGCGGGCCAAAAACGCGCCGGCCGGGGCTGGAAGTTCCAGCCCCGGCCGTGACGTGTCGACGATCCTGCTGTTTGCCACCCGTTCCCTGCGGCTTGCTGATTGCTGCTTGCGGCCTGCTCAGACGAGTACCTTCTCCGCCGCCGGCTCCGCGATCTCGGCCTGCTCCGTCTTCGGGGCCTCGGCGTCGCGGACGTGCACCCGGCGCAGGGTCGCGGTGGCGAGGACCGCCGCGCCCAGCAGGATGACCGCTCCGGCGATCGCCGCCGCGTGCATTCCGCTGGTGAACGCGTCCCGGGCGGCTGCCGCGAGGGCGTCACCGGTGCGTCCGGGCATCTGCTGGGCGACGGCGAGGGCGCCGCCCAGCGTCTCGTGGGCCGGGGCGGGGACCCCGGTGCCGATCTCGTTGCGGTAGACGGCCGTACCGATCGAGCCGAGGACGGCCATGCCCAGGGCGCCGCCGAACTCGGCGCCCGTCTCCAGCAGGGAGGAGGCGGTGCCCGCGTTGGCGACGGGGACGGTGCTCAGGGCCAGGTCCATCATCTGGGACATCACGACGACGATTCCGGAGGCGAGGACGCCCGCTCCGACCAGCGTCAGCCACAGGGAGTCCGTGCCGGTGAGGGCCAGCAGGCCGTAGCCGCAGGCGGCGACGGTGAAGCCGCCGGAGACGACGTGGGCGCGGTGCACGCCCTTCTGGACCAGCTGCGCGGCGACCGGAGCGGCGACTCCGACCAGGACGGCGGGGAGCAGCGACCAGAGCGCGGCCTCCATGGAGCTCTTGCCGAGCACCGACTGCAGGTACTGGGTGGTGAAGTACGCGGAGCCCATCATCCCGAACGAGGAGACGAGGTTGAGGACGACCGCCGGTGCGAAGCCGCGGCCACGGAACAACTTCGGTGAGATCAGCGGGGACTTGGCGGTGCGCTGGCGCAGCACGAAGAGGGCGGCGAAGACCAGACCGACGGCGACGGAGACGACGTACTGCGTCTGCCAGCCCTCGGAGGGGATCTCCTTGATGCCGTAGATGACGGGGAGCACGGCGGCCATGGACAGCGGGACGCTGAGGAGGTCGAAGCGGCCCGGCTCGGGGTTCTTCGACTCCGGCAGCAGGATCGGGCCGAGGATCAGCAGCAGCACCATCGCGGGCAGGTTGACCAGGAAGACCGAGCCCCACCAGAAGTACTCGACGAGGACGCCGCTCATCACCGAACCGAGGGCGACGCCGCCGGTCATCACGCCGGACCACAGGCCGATCGCCTTCGCGCGCTGACCGGGGTCGGTGAACATCGTGCGGATGATCGCCATCGTCGACGGCATGAGGGTCGCGCCGCCGATGCCGAGGAGCGCGCGGGCCGCGATCAGGGTCTCGGGGCTGTTGGCGTACGCGGCGATGAGGGATGCGGTGCCGAAGGCGGCGGCCCCGAGGAGGAGGAGCTTGCGGCGGCCGATGCGGTCGCCGAGCGAGCCCATCGTCATCAGCAGGCCGGCGAGCACGAACGCGTAGATGTCGAAGATCCACAGCTGCTGCGTGCCGGTCGGCTCCAGGTCCGCGCTGATCGAGGGGATCGCGAAGTAGAGGACCGAGACGTCCATCGAGACCAGCAGCAGCGGAAGCATCAGGACGCCGAGGGCGGTCCATTCGCGGCGGCCGGCGAGGGCGCCGGGAGCGGGGGTCGTGCTCGTCGAGTTCGTCATGACAGGAACTGTACGGACGTCATAAACGCTTGTCTAGTACGAGCGTATAAAACATTTGTGTATGAGGCTCGCGCGCTGCTCTCACCTGCGGAGATAGTCCTAAACAAATGTGTAAGACAAGCGTGTGAGACGGCTGTCTGGGTCGGAGGTAGCATGGCTGTATGGGACACCGTGAAGATCTGCTGGAAGGCGCCAAGCGCTGCCTGCTGGAGAAGGGGTTCGTGCGCACCACGGCGCGCGACATCGTGAAGGAGTCCGGGACCAACCTGGCGTCCATCGGCTACCACTACGGGTCGAAGGATGCCCTGCTGGTCAAGGCGTATGTCGCGCTGATCGAGGAGACGGGGGACCGCTTCGACCCCGGTGCGGACACCCGGGCGACGGCCGCCGCCGGCTCGCTGGAGAGGTTCCGGGAGGTGTGGGCGAGCGTCATCCGCGCGCTGCCCGAGTCGCGGGCGGTGTGGATGCTGAGCCTCGAACTCATCCTCCAGGGCGACCGCATGCCGGAGGTGCGCACCCTGCTGTCCGAGGCGCAGGAGCAGGGCCGTTCGGGAATGATCCCCCTGTTCAGCGGCATCCCCGAGGATGAGCTGGACAAGGAGACCGTGGCCACCGAGGGCCGCTTCTACCAGACCCTTCTCCAGGGGCTCATGATGCAGTGGATCTTCGAACCCGGCTCGGCGACGGACGCCGACCAGCTCACCGAGGGGCTGCGCCGGGTGATGGAGGCCGCCGCGAAGTCGCAGGACGAGTCGCAGAGCTGAACTCGGTGGTCAGGCCCGTACGAGCCTGCCCTCGCGCATCTCGATGACGCAGTCCGCGAAGTGCCGCACCACCGCCGGGTCGTGACAGATGAACAGGTACGCCGGCCCCAGGTCCTCCTGGAGTTCGGCGAGCAGGTTCAGGATGCCGGCCCGGACGGACGGGTCGAGCGCCGAGACCGGTTCGTCGAGGGCCGGCAGGCGTGGTTCACAGGCCAACGCGCGGGCGATTCCGGCGCGTTGGCACTGGCCGCCCGACAGCTCGTGCGGGCGGCGGCCGCCGTGCGCCGGGTCCAGGCCGACCCGGTCGAGCAGTTCGGCCACCCGCGAGGGACCTCCGGCGTCCCAGCGCCCCTGCACCCGCAGGGGTTCCGCCACCGCGTCACGGATGCGGTGGCGCGGACTGAGCGAACCGTACGGGTCCTGGAAGACCGGCTGCATACGGGGGCGAGGACGCCGCAGCTCCCGCTCGTGCAGGCCGGTCAACTCCCGCCCCTCGAAGTGGACGTTTTCCGCTCACTCACCGGCGAGAACGGTTCCCGCCTTCGCGTCGGGCGTCCGCCGGTCCCGGATCGCCGGGACCAGCGCCACCAGCATCAGTACGGCCGTGACGGCGAAGGCCCCCGGACAGCCCATCGCGCCGGCGAGGGTGCCGAAGCCGACCGCGCCGACGCCCATGCCGCCGTCGTACGCCAGGTTCCACAGCGCCGTGACCGTGCCGTACCCGGCGGCCGGAACCCGTGCGTACATCAGGGTCAGCGTGGCGTTCTGGGCGATGCCGAAGCCGATTCCGAAGACCGCCACCCCGGCGAGGACGGCCACCGGGTTGCCGGTCAGCGCCGTGATCAGCATCCCCGCGGCGGAGAGCAGCAGACCCGGCAGCACCAGCCGGGCGGCGCCGTGCCGGTCGCCGTGACGGCCCGCCAGCCAGCGGGCCGCGGTCGAGGCCGCGGGCTGTACGAAGAGGGCGACGGCGACGATCGAGGCGTGTGCCGACGGGACCGCGAGCGGCAGGAACGTCACGACGATCCCGGCCGCGAGCGCGGTGGTCGCGAAGACGACGGCGGGCCGGACCAGGCCCCCGGTGCGCAGGCCCGTCACCACACCCACCGGCTTTCCGGCATCCGGCTCCCGGTCCGGCAGCCCGGGAACGGACACGACCGCCGCGAGTGCGGCCACGCCCGCGGCCACCGCGACCGGCCCGTACCCCACCTGCCCGGCGAGCCAGACGCCCAGCGGCAGCGCGATCAGGGACGGGACGCCGGAGACGACGCCCACCAGGGCCAGGCCCTCGCCGCGCCGCTCGGCCGGGATCAGGGTCGCCGTCAGCGCGCCGCCCGCGACCAGGGTGAGGGCGAAGCCCAGACCGCGCACCAGGCAGACCGCGACGATCCACGCCATGCCGTCCGAGGCCGTCAGGACGAGTGCCGGTGCCCCCAGCAGGACAAGACCGGCCACCAGCGCGACCCGGTACCCGTAGCGGGCGACGAGGCGGGGGGCGGCCAGTTCACCGATCACCGTGGAGAGCATCAGCGAACCGGTGGCCAGGCCCGCGCCCGACGCCGTCGCGTAGCGGGGGACGACCGACAGGAGCAGGAAGAAGCTCACCGAGGCCCCGATCATGCTCACGAAGCGGAGCATCAGGGCCCGGGTCAGCAGGGGCGGGCGGACGGTCCCGGAGGCCGTCGGGGCGAAGCTCGTACGCGCAGTGGTCATGCGAACGACGCTAGGGTCCGGCCGGACTGCCGGTAAGCTCCGATTTCATGCCGCTGCAGTGGGCCGGTTTGTCACCCGAGCTGCTCCTGACCGTCGACCGGGAGAGCGGCGAGCAACTGCGCGCACAGCTGGAACGGCAGCTGCGCGACGCGATCCGCACCGGCAGGCTCGGCGCCGACGAGCGGCTCCCCTCCTCCCGTGAGCTCGCCCGTGCGCTCGGCCTCTCCCGCGGACTCGTCCAGGACTGCTACGCCCAACTCCAGTGCGAGGGCTACCTCGTGACGCGCATCGGGTCGGCCACCCGGGTCGCGGCCGTGGCCCAGGTGCCGCCCGCCTCGCGCGAGCAGGCCCCCGAACCCCCGCGCCTGCTCGCCGACTTCCGTCACGGCGTACCGGACCTGGGCAGCTTCCCGCTCGCCGACTGGCTGTGGGCGCTGCGCGAGGCAGGCCGTGCGATGCCGACGTCGGACCTCGACTACGGGGACATGCGCGGGAGTTCGGCCCTGCGCGAGGTCGTCGCCGGCTATCTGCGCCGGGTCCGCGCGGCCGCCGCCGACCCCGAACGGATCGTGATCTGCAACGGGTACGCGCAGGGCCTCGGCCTGGCGCTGCGCAGCCTGGCCGCCGCCGGAGTACGGACCGTGGCGTACGAGGACCCGGGCGGACCCGCCACCGCGACCGCCGCCGCGGCCGTCGCGGGACTGCGTGCCGTCCCCGTCCCGGTCGACGAACTCGGCGTCGACGTACGGGCGTTGGACGCATCCGGCGCCCGGGCCGTTATCGTCACCCCGGCCCACCAGTGGCCGACCGGGGTCGTGCTCGCCCCCGAGCGGCGGCTCGCGCTGATCGAGTGGGCGACGCGGCGGGACGCGTACGTCATCGAGGACGACTACGACGCGGAGTTCCGCTACGACCGCGAGCCGGTCGGCGCGCTGCAGGGACTGGCCGCGGACCGGGTGATCTCCATCGGCACGGTCAGCAAGTCCCTCGCCCCGGCGCTGCGCCTGGGCTGGCTGCTCTGCCCGCCCGCACTCGCCGCCTCCATCGCGCAGGCCAAGCACCTGGGCGACCGCGGCTCCCCGACCCTCGACCAGCTCGCCCTCGCGCAGCTCATCGAGTCCGGCCGCTACGACCGCCGGCTGCGCCGTATGCGCACCACGTACGCGGCCCGGCGCACCGCCCTCGTCGCCGCCCTCACCGAACACGCCCCCGCCGTACGGCTCACCGGCCTCGCCGCCGGGTTCCACGCGGTCGCGCACCTGCCCCGGGGCACGGACGAACAGGCGGTCGTGGCCGCCGCCCGGGCGCGATCAGTTGGCCTCTACGGCATGAGCCCCTGCCGGTCCTCGGGGGCGGCGGACCCGGTCCAGCTGATCCTGGGATTCGGCGATGTGGGGGAGCGGGCGATCACGGAGGGCATCGCCGCGATCGGGGATCTGCTCACCGCTCCTTCCGGAGGCGGGAGTTGACGCCGGGAGGGGTGTGCTTCACAGGCGCGCCCCCTTCAGCGCCATGTGCAACAGCAGCCGGTCCTCGCCGTCGTCCAGGTCGAGCCCGGTGAGCTGCTCGACCCGCGACAGACGGTAGTACAGCGTCTGGCGGTGGATGCCCAACTCCGCTGCCGTGCGCCCAGCCTGGCCCGCGCAGTCGAGGAACACCTCGGCGGTGCGCGCGAGTTCGCGGTGGGCGGGGGAGAGCAGGGTGCGGACGGCGGGGTCCTGGACGGCCTCCGGAGGCAGCGCCGTGAGGAGGCGGAACGGGCCGATCGACGCCCACTCCGCGACCGGGCCGAGGCGTGGCTCGGCCAGCACGGCCCGCGCGGCGGCCGAGGCCTCCTGCCAGGCGGAGCCCAGCTCGGCGAGCCCGCTGCGGGCGATGGCGACCCCGGCCGCGGCCGGAGCGCTGCCGCTTCCGGCACGCTCCAGCAGCCGGGCCGCCGCCGTCAGCGCGGGCGTCAGGACGTCCGCCGCGCGCAGCCGGACGAGCAGGGCGAGGCTCTGGCCCGCGGACCCCCACGGCACCGTGCACAGTGCCGTCGCGCCCGGCACCGTACGGACGGAAGGGGCGTCGTCCGGATCGGCGGACGGCCATGGGGCGACGCACACCACCGTGTGCAGGCCGTCGCCGCGGACGCCGAGCGCCGTGCGCAGTTCCGCGACCGCCATGTCCCGCTGCCAGCCGCGCTCGGCGGTGAGCACCGCCCGCAGCTCGCGGGTCAGGTCCGCGCCCGCCTGCACCTCGTCCGCGAGCAGATCGCCGATCCGCGAGGCGACCTCCATGGCCGCCGTGAGCTGCTCGTCGGAGGGGCCGGGGTCGTCGTCGAGCAGCCACACATAGCCGAGGACGACACCCCGGTGGCGTACCGGCAGGCAGATCCTTCCCCGGTAGACGCCCGCCTCCGGAGTGGGCGGGATGCGGACCGGGCCGGTGGCACGGGCGATGCCGAAGCCCTCGAACCAGGTGCGGACCGCCGAAGTCGAGCGGCGCGTGAGGATCGAGCGGGTGCGGACGGGGTCGAGGGAGGCCTCGTCGAAGTCCCGGTCGCTGTCGTACGCGCCGAAGGCGATCAGCTCGAAATCACGGTTCTCCAGCGTCGCGGGAGCGCCCAGCAGGGTCGAGATCTCGTCGACCAGCTCCTGGTAGTCGCCCCGGCCACCGCTTCGGCCCGCCTGGAAATCACCCGTCACTCGGGCATTCTCCCGCATTTTCAGTAGTCCCTCATACAGATGTCTGAGATCCAGGGCACGGATGCGTGACAGCTGTCGATGGCCGACGATCGGAGGGATCCTTAGGTTTCACGGTGGTTCTCCGTGCCGTTGCCGGGCGCTGCCTTCAAGGTGATATCGCCCGGTTCGCGGCCCGTCCGTTCTTTCCGTGGAGGTGCCCCGTGCTGGGTCCCGTGATTCTCGCCGCGTCGCGCAGCGACAAGATGCGCCGCTTCGTGTCGGCGGCCCCCGGCACCAAGCAGGTGGTCGCCCGCTTCATCGCGGGCGAGACCGTCGACCAGGTCGTCCCGATCGTCCAGGACGCCGTCGACAAGGGCCTCGAAGTCACCCTCGACGTCGTCGGCGAGGACATCACCACGCGCGAGCAGGCTTGCGCCGCCCGGGACGCGTACCTGGAGCTGATCGAGCACCTCAAGGCGCTGGGCCTCGGCACCAGGGCCGAGATGTCCATCAAGCTGTCCATGTTCGGCCAGGCGCTGGACGGCGGCCACGAGCTGGCCCTCGCCAACGTCCGCCCGGTCGTCGAGGCCGCCGCCGCCATCGGCACCACCGTCACGCTGGACGCCGAGGACCACACCACCCTCGACTCGATGTTCGCCATCCACGAGGAACTGCGGAAGGACTTCCCGCAGACGGGCTGCGTCATCCAGGCCTACCTGTTCCGCACCGAGGCCGACGCCCGCCGCCTCGCCGCCGCCGGCAGCCGCGTACGCCTCGTGAAGGGCGCCTACAAGGAGCCCGCCGAGGTCGCCTACCAGGTCAAGGGCGAGATCGACAAGGCGTACGTCCGGGTCCTGCGCATCCTCATGGAGGGCGACGGGTACCCGATGATCGGCTCCCACGACCCCCGCCTGATCTCCGTCGGCCAGGAACTCGCCCGGCGCGCCGGCCGCAAGCTCGACGAGTACGAGTTCCAGATGCTGTACGGCATCCGCAGCGAGGAGCACCTGCGGCTCGCCGCCGAGGGCCACCGGATGCGCGTGTACACGGCGTACGGCACGGACTGGTACGGCTACTTCATGCGGCGGCTGGCGGAGAAGCCGGCGAACCTGCGCTTCTTTGTCCGCTCGATGATCAGCAGGGGCTGAGGCAGTGAGTGAGCGGTGGTTGTCGTCACCCAGGGGGCCTGGGTGACGACAATCACCGCCCCTCGGCCGGTCCAGCGGCCCAGTTCCGTATCGCTCGAAAGGAGTTACGGAAGACGTGACTCCGCCCCAAGGGAGCTTCTCACTCGCCCGCCGTGGCGAACTCGTGACGGTCAAGCCCTGACCACCGCCCAACGTACGTCACCGCTTCAGTTTCTCTCGGCTGAAGTCAGGGATTCACTCGGAAGAGGTAACTCATGGACGCCGTAACCCAGGTCCCCACCCCCGTCAATGAGCCGGTGCACGGCTACGCCCCCGGCTCCCCGGAGCGCGCCCGTCTGGAGGCCAAGCTCAAGGAGCTGGCCGAGAACCCGCTCGAACTGTCGATGACCATCGGCGGCGAGAAGCGGCTCGGCGGCGGTGAGCGCTTCGACGTCGTGCAGCCGCACAACCACAAGGCCGTCATCGGCACCGGCGCGAACGCCACGCAGCAGGACGCCCAGGACGCGGTCGACGCCGCCCTCGCCGCCGCCCCGGCCTGGCGCGCGATGTCCTTCGACGACCGCGCCGCGATCATCCTGCGCGCCGCCGAACTGCTCTCCGGCCCCTGGCGCGAGACCCTCGCCGCCTCCACCATGCTCGGCCAGTCGAAGACCGCCCAGCAGGCGGAGATCGACTGTCCCTGTGAGCTGGTCGACTTCTGGCGCTTCAACGTCAAGTACGCCCGCGACCTGCTCGCCGAGCAGCCCCCGGCGAACTCCCCGGGCGTGTGGAACCGTCTGGACCACCGCCCGCTGGAGGGCTTCGTCTACGCGATCACGCCGTTCAACTTCACGGCGATCGCGGGCAACCTGCCCACCGCTCCCGCGCTCATGGGCAACGTGGTGGTGTGGAAGCCGTCCCCGACGCAGACCCACGCCGCCGTACTGCTGATGCGGCTCCTGGAGGAGGCGGGCCTGCCCAAGGGCGTCATCAACCTCGTCACCGGCGACGGCATCGAGGTCTCCAAGGTGGCCCTGGTCCACCGCGACCTCGCGGGCATCCACTTCACCGGCTCCACCAAGACCTTCCAGTACCTGTGGAAGACGGTCGGCAACAACATCGAGAAGTACCGCTCCTACCCGCGTCTGGTCGGCGAGACCGGCGGCAAGGACTTCCTGGTCGCCCACCCGTCGGCGGACCGCGCGGTCCTCAAGACGGCGCTCACCCGCGGTGCCTTCGAGTACCAGGGCCAGAAGTGCTCGGCCACCTCCCGCGCGTACGTCCCGGCGTCCATCTGGAACTCCGGTTTCAAGGAGGAGTTCGCGGCCGAGGTCGACTACCTGACCATGGGTGACGTCACCGACCTGTCGAACTTCGTCGGCGCGGTCATCGACGAGCGCGCGTTCGCCAAGAACAAGGCGGCCATCGACCGCGCCAAGCAGGACCCGACCTGCACGATCGTCGCGGGCGGCTCGTACGACGACTCGATCGGCTACTTCGTGCGCCCGACTGTCGTCGAGTGCTCGGACCCGGAGAACGAGGTCTTCACGACCGAGTACTTCGGCCCGTTCCTCGCCGTGCACGTCTACGAGGACGACCAGTACGACGAGATGCTGACCCAGATGGAATCGGTGTCGGACTACGCCCTGACCGGCTCGGTCGTCTCGGGCGACCGCGCCGCGGCCGCGTACACGATGGAGAAGCTCCGCTACGCCGCGGGCAACTTCTACATCAACGACAAGTCGACCGGCGCCGTCGTCGGCCAGCAGCCCTTCGGCGGCGGCCGCTCCTCCGGCACCAACGACAAGGCGGGCGCCCCGCAGAACCTGATGCGCTGGACGCTGACCCGCGCCATCAAGGAGACCCTGGTCGCACCGACCGACTACGGGTACCCGCACATGGGCTGACGATCCGTCATGTGATCGTCGCGTGATCCGTCACGTGTGAGAGGGGCCGGGCCGACTGACTCTGTTGGTTAAAGGCGCTCTCCGCGTGACGTTGGGCTTCACCGCTTGGTTGTAGGCGGTGAAGGCCAACGTTGTGTTCGGGGAGGGCGTCGGTGT
>NZ_JBMNDS010000140.1:0-13837 GCF_052543295.1 Streptomyces sp. SAS_270 | reverse complement strand
CGGTGCACCGCGGCGCCGGCGTCGCGGTCCTCACCGACCTCGGCAGCGCGGTTCTCACCGTGAAGGCCCTGCTCGCCGAGGGTGACGAACTCCCCGACCGCACCCGCCTGGTGGACGCACCCTTCGTCGAGGGCGCGGTCGCCGCGGTCGTCACGGCCTCCGCCGGGGCCGACCTCGCGGCGGTGGAAGCGGCGGCAGCGGAGGCGTACTCCTACCGCAAGGCCTGACGCGGCCACAGCGGAGGGCGCGGCCGGTCCGCCGCCCTCCGCACACACGCCTCCCGACGCGAGCGGGCCAACAGCCGCCGTCCTCTGCCCTGTTCCCCTCGGCTGAGCGTGCCGGGGGGGTAGCCCTACCCCGCTCTGGGCGGGTAGCAGGATCGCTCCGGAAGATCGCGGTCGGAAATGCTGGGGCCGGTACATGACGCTGGTTTCCCCACGTTTCCCCAGGAGTTGACTCGTGCGTGAGCAGGTATGGCAGAGGTCTCGGTTTTCCGGACGGCAGCGGGGAGGGCGGCCCAGGGCCGCGCCGGTCGCGGTCGCGCTGATCGTGGGCGCCCTCACGACGGGTGCCCTGGCGCCGCCCGCGGCGTCCGCTGCCGCCCGGCCGGACACCGTGCAGCAGGGCCTGAACGCGCTGGTGCACTCCGATGGCCTGCCCGCCGCGCTGGCGAGCGTGACGGACCGCGCGGGCCGCACCCGTACCTACACCGCAGGGGTGGGCGACCTGGCCACCGGTTCGAAGGTGCCCAGGGACGGTCAGCTGCGGATCGGCAGCAACACCAAGGTGTTCACCGCGGTGGTCGTGCTGCAACTGGTCGGTGAGGGGAAGATCCGCCTCGACGCCACGGTCGACACCTATCTGCCCGGTCTCGTACGCGGGGAGGGGATCGACGGACGCCACATCACCGTCCGTCAGCTCCTGCAGCAGACCAGCGGCCTTCCCAACTACACCGAGTATCTCGGCGACGACGTCCGCACCTACGACCCTCACGAGCTCCTCGACCTCGCTCTCGGGCACCCGGCCGACTTCGCCCCCGGGACGAAATGGGAGTACAGCAACACCAATTACGTGCTGGCCGGCCTCATCATCCAGAAGGTCACCGGCCGCCCCCTCGCCCAGGTGATGGACCAGCGCGTCATCAAGCGCATCGGGCTGCACCACACCTACTTCCCCGCCTCGGGTGACGCGACCATCCGGGAACCCCACCCGCACGGCTACTACCAGGAGTCGGCGGGCGCGCCACTGCGCGACGTCACGGAAACGGACCCCTCCTGGGGCTGGGCGGCAGGTCAGTTGGTCTCCACCAACTCCGATCTCAACCGGTTCTTCACCGCGCTCTTGGCCGGCCGTCTCCTGCCGGCGGCCCAGCTCGCCCAGATGCGTACCACCGTCCCCGCCGGATATCCCTTCGCCACCGGGTCCCGCTACGGGTTGGGGCTCGTGAGTACGCCGCTGTCGTGCGGCGGTGTCTCCTGGGGGCACGGTGGCAGCTTCCCGGGATACGAGACCCGGGGCGGCGTCACCGACGACGGCCGCGCCGCCAATGTCGCGGTGACCGTCCAGCCGACCGACGAGGCAGCCATGAAGCGGGCCGAGAGGGTCGTGGACACGGCCCTGTGCCGCTGAACAGCGCTTGCCTGCAGACCGTTGTCAGGCCTTGGACAGGTATGCCGGGGCGGCCCACGCGACGTCGTCGACCGCGAGCCACGGCGCGACCGCGACGGCTGTTGGCGTCACCCCGGCGAAGGCCCTGACATCCCGATGGAGGTGGGACTGGTCGGCGTAGCCGATCTCCGCCGCCACCAGTGCGGGGCTGTGGCCCGCGGCGAGGCGGTGGGCCGCGTGGTCGAAACGGACCAGCTGGGCCGCGCGCTTGGGGTTGATGCCGACCTGGGACCGGAACCGGGACCACAGACGCTTACGGCTCCAACCGGCCTCGTCCGCCAACCGCTCGATCCGGACCGCTCCGCGGTTCGTCACCGTTTGCCGCCAGACGAAGGCGACCTCCGGATCGACCGCTCGGCCCGCCTCGTGCCGTCGCGCGAGCGCGGCCTCCGCGATGGCGAACCGGTCCTCCCATGACCCGGCAGCACACAGTTGCTCGTGGATACGCGCGGCGTCGCGGCCCCAGAGGTCTTCGAGGGAGACCACCCCGCCCAGCTCCGAGGAGGCGCCCAGTACCGCGTGGGCGACCACCGGCGACAGCCGGACCTGCAGGCACTCGATGTCACGGCCGTACCCGCGAACGCCGCTGGACGCGAGGCCGACGACGACACCGCCGTTCGGCAGCCGGCCGCCGAAGTCGTCGACGGCGAGCAGCCCGTCGCCCAGGTTGAGGGCCACCGTGACCGCCGGGTAGGGGACCACGCTCAGGTCGACGGGGTCGGCGGTACGGGCGCGGAAGCTGGCCATGCTGACCCCCGGCACCCGGCCGGGCCGAGACGGGGTGGCGATGTCCCATACCGCGGCAGCGTCATGAGCCGACCTGGCGGATCGCATGGCGTCAGGCTACGCGACATTCGTCCAAGACCCGGCGTCGGATACGAGCCGACACTGACGGCTCCTGCACGTACCCGGACCGGAAGGGACCGCTCGTGATGCGCTCGCCGATTGACCCGTTCACGCCGGCTGTCGAACTCGCCGCGGCCATACGCCGAAAGGAGGTGAGCCCGGTCGAGGTGGCCGATGGGTGTCTGGAGCGGATGGACGAGCTCGACGGCCGGTTGAACGCCTTCTGTCACCGGGCCGACGACGACGTCCGCAAAGCCGCGTCCGCCGCGGCCGACGCGGTGATGCGGGCCGCGTCGCCCGAGGACCTCCCGCCTTTCCTCGGCGTCCCGCTGCCGATCAAGGACCTTCTTGACGTGGCCGGATGGCCCACCACCCATGGGTCCGCCGGGGCCGGCCAGGCGCCGGCCGCGGCATCGGACCCGGTCGTGCGCCGGTTCGTGGACGCCGGGTTCGTGCTGCTCGGCAAGACCACCACCTCCGAGTTCGGCACGCTGCCCTTCACCGAGAGCGAGGCGCTGGGTGCCTCGCACAACCCGTGGGACCCGAACCGCACTCCGGGCGGATCGTCGAGCGGAGCGGGCGTTGCCGTCGCCGCCGGCATGGCGCCCATGGCCCACGCCGAGGACGGCGGCGGTTCGATCCGTATCCCGGCTTCGTGCAACGGCCTCGTAGGGCTCAAACCCACTCGCGGGCTGGTCACCAACTCGACGGTCAGCGTGGAGGGTCTCGGTACCAGCGGTGTGCTCACCCGCTCGGTGGCGGACGCCGCGGCCGCCCTCGATGTGCTCGCACGTCATGATCCGGCCGCGTGGTGGTCGCCCCCGACCCCGCGCAGGTCTTTTTCCACCGCCGTGGAGGGTGACATGCCGACCGGGCTGCGGATCGGTGCGCTCACCGACTCGCCGATCGGCGGAATAGGAGTGGACCCGGTGTGCGCGGCGGCCGTCGGCGTAGCGCTTCGCGCACTCGAAGCGTCCGGCCACCACATCGTCGACACGCGCCTCCCGCTGCCGCCGACCGAGGAGTTGGTCGCGGCCTTCACGACCATATGGAACATCGCCGGTGCCGGGGTCGTGCTCGCGGACCCGGACCGGGTCGAGCCGCACAATCGTGCCTTGCGTGACGCGGCGCGATCGATCGACTCGTGGGCCTACGCGGAAGCAGTGAAGAAGACGCAGCAGTTGTCGCGGCGCATCGTCGAGGGCTTCGTCGCCGGTTTCGACCTTCTGGTCACGCCCACGATGGCGTGTCTCCCGCCGCTGGTCGGTGCCTGGCGGGCAGGCACCGACGACAATCCCCTGATGGCACTGCTCAACAGCTACCCGATGGGCGTGTTCACCTCGGTTTTCAACGTGACCGGCCAACCGGCGATCTCCGTCCCGCTCCACCACGACGACGCCACCGGCCTGCCCGTCGGCGTCCAGATCGTCGCCGCACCATGGCGTGAAGACCTCCTGCTCCAAGTGGCTCGCACCCTCGAACTCGCACACCCCTGGGCCGATCGGCGTCCGGCCCTCGGCTGAGGGCGCAGGCTCCCCCGTCGGTGGCGGTGTGCCTGCCACCAGGACGGGGGAGCCCCCTCCCGCCTCGCCGGTGCGCGTTGTTACGGTTCGTCGATGTCTGACTCCTCACGCGATACGGCCACGGGCGCCGGCTGGGACACCGAAGAACGCGGCAGCTACAGGGAATTGATGCCGCATCGGGTCGAGAAACTCTCCTGGCTGAACCCGAAGACGCTCTGGCCTGCCCGCAACGGCGTGCTGGCCTCCTGGTTCGGGGATCCGACGGGCCGCACCCGCAGCCGCTGGGTGGAGCAGCAGGCGGCGGCCGGTGCACCCGCCGACGGGGTGATCCGGCGCAAGGAGGAGGACCACTTCTCCTTCATGGTCATCGGAGACACCGGCGAGGGAGACGAGCCCCAGTACGCCGTGGTCCCCGGTTTCCTGAAGGTGAGCGAGGGGACCAGGTTCACGGTCCTCGCCAGCGACGTCATCTATCCGGTCGGCAGCACCGACGACTACGACACGAAGTTCCACCGCCCGTACCAGGACTACCAGGCGCCCATCTACGCGATACCCGGCAACCACGACTGGTACGACGACCTCCACGGATTCATGCGCGTCTTCTGCGACGCCCCGCCCCTGGCGCCGCAGCCCGTACCCCGGTCGTCGGTGCGCGACCGGCTTCGGTCGCTGCTGTGGCACAAGCCGCGCCCGGCCGACGAGCAACGCCTCGCCGCGGCACGGCAGTTGCGCTCCTCCCCCGCCCAACAGGCCCGCCAGCCGGGCCCGTACTGGGCTGTCGACGCGGGACCGGTGCGCATCATCGGCATCGACACCGGCCTGCTGGGAACCGTCGACGCAGAGCAGGGGCGATGGCTGCGGGAGGTGTCCCGGGGCCCCCTCCCGAAGATCCTCGTCACCGGTTCTCCCCTGTACGTGGACGGGGAGCACCATCCCTGCCCCATCGACGGCGGCGGAACGGTCGACGACATCGTCCGCGACCCCGAGCACCGCTACGCCGCCGTGATAGGCGGCGACATCCACAACTACCAGCGCTATCCGGTGCCGGTGGGCGACCGCACCATCCAGTACGTCGTCTCGGGCGGGGGCGGCGCCTTCATGCACGCCACCCACACCATCCCCCGCGTCGACCTCGCGCACGTCACCGAGGACGACTTCCGCTGTTACCCGCTGCGCGGCGACTCCCTGGCCTTCTACAGCAGGCTCTACGGGCGCCGTCTGCGCATGCGCCGGCTGTTCACCCTTACCGAGGCCCAGGCGACGGCCGTCATCGCGCAGCGTCTCGGCATACCCCCGACTCGCGCCCAGAACCCGCCCGTGCGGGTCACGCCTCGCGTCCGTCTGATAGCCGGCCTCCTCGGTGCCGCAAGCCGCCCCGGCCGTGCCGCCCGGCTGCGTCTGCCCGTGCGCAAGGCCTACACGCAGCTCTTCTCCCCCGGCTCGGCCACTTACAGCCCGCCCTTCTTCAAGAGCTTCCTGCGCCTGGACGTCACCCCGCAGTCGATCCGACTGCGCTGCTACGCCGCCACCGGCAACCGCCGGCAGGAACTCGACTCGCCCGTCGAGGACGAGGTCACCATCCCGCTCGTCTGACGGCGTCCGCTGCTCGGCCGGAGTCGCGAACCGGGCGGGCGCCGCGAGTGCGGCGCCCGCCCGGTCTGCGGTCTACAGGTACGGGCGGGTGATCAGCTCGATCGCATGACCGGCGGGATCCTTGAAGTACACGCCTCGGCCACCGTGTTCATTGTTGATCTCGCCCGACCGTCGCATCTGGGGGTCGGCCCAGTGCTCGATGCCGCGATCGGACAACCGCCGGTATGCCCGATCGAACAGTTCGTCGTCGACCAGGAAGGCGTAGTGCTGCATCTGGATCTCCACCGGCGGCTCGGCGAACTGGAGCAACACGCCATCGGTGAGCTGAATGTTGGTGAACGGACCCCAGGACGGTGCTTCCGGAAGTTCCAGCAGTTCACGGAAGAACTGAGCCGACTCGTTGCGGTCCTTGGTGGCGATGATGGTGTGATTGAACGTGACTGGCATTCGGCTGACCTCACTTGTGTACGACACGAAGAACGGACTCTCGGTGCAGAAGCACTGGGAGGTCCGCGTGCCGAAATGAGGGGGTGCGCTGTGTGCACCCGCCGTGCGATCAGTCCACCACCGGGTGGCCAATCCGTGCATGGCGTAGCGCCGGTCCGGTGTTCACGTCGACAGACCCTACCTGATCCCGAGATCACCCCGACGCCGAAGCAGTGTGCTCAGTAAGGGAGTTGGGTGATGAGCGGGGCTTTCAGAGAGACTGCTGCCCCGGTGACGAGGGCGTCGGACAGGTCGTGTGGGGCCGTTGAATATCGCGTGCCGTGTCGTCGGTGAAGGTGCAGACTCGCTCCATGGCGGACATGCGGGCGTTCCGGGACGCGGTCGGCGGCTGGGCGAGCGGCGGTCCCGGCGGATCGGTGCGGGAACTGGCTGTGCGGCTGGGCGTGCGGACGGCGGTCCTGCTGGAGGGGCCGAGCGACCTCGCGGCCGTCGAGGCGCTGGCCGTACGGCGTGGCCGCGACCTTGCCGCCGAGGGGGTGTGCGTCGTATCGATGGGCGGGGCGATGAGCATCGGCCGGTACGCCGGCCTCCTGGGTCCGCCCGGCCTCGGCCTGCGCCTGGCAGGACTGTGCGACGAGGGCGAGCAGCGTTTCTACGACCGCGGGCTGAAGCGGGCGCAGGCGCCGCACCGGGGGTTCTTCGTCTGCGTGAGGGACCTGGAGGACGAGCTCATCCGCGCGCTGGGCACGGCAGGCGTCGAGGAGATCGTCCGGGCCGAGGGCGACCTCCGCGCCTGGCAGACCTTCCTGCGCCAGCCCGCCCAGCACGACCGGCCCCGGCAGCAGCAGTTGCGGCGTTTCCTCGGCACGAAGAAGGGCCGCAAGATCCGCTACGGCCGTCTCCTCGTCGAGGCCCTTGACCCCGCGCGCGTGCCGGCCCCGCTCGACGGCCTCCTCACGAGCCTCTGAGTTCCGCCAAGAGACAGTAAAACTACAGATGAGACGGGTTGCTTTGACCGAGCTTTGGTCAATTGGACATCTGTTCGTGGCCTCCGGACCCCTAGGGTCTGCCCGGGCCCGCTGATCTTCCGGCCCCGCCTGCCCGGCTTCCGGACGCCCCCGTACACACGGGAGCCTCGTCTCCCAGCCCCACCCGGCGCGGCGCAACTGTGCAACTTCCCAAGGATTCCGATGCGTCTCTCCTCTCGCACTTTCGCGGCCTTCGCCGCCGCGGCACTCCCGCTGGTCCTGGCGGCCTGCTCCTCCGGTTCCACCAGCTCCTCGGCGGGCACGAGCCCCTCCGCGAAGCCGGCCAAGTCCAAGGACCCCAACGCCGGTCTGCTGACGGGTACGCAGCTGAAGGCAGCCCTGGCGCCCGCGTCGTACTTCCCGTCCGGGTTCGCCGCCGACGCGAGCCTCTCCCGGGACACCGGCGACACCTACCAGGCCCCGGCCACCAAGAGCGCCGCCAAGCCCCGCTGCGCCGACCTCGATGCCACGAGTTGGATCAGCCTCACCGGCGTGGAGGGCGTGTCGTTCGCGCAGAACTCCTACATCAGCAAGGCGTCCGGTGAGCTCGACCAGGAGATCGACGTCTACCGTGGCACGGCCTCGACGGAGGTGATGAAGGGCCTGGCGAAGGTCGTCGCCGCATGCCCGAGCTACACGGACACCGACACCCACAGCAAGGTGACGGTCACCGGCGCCTCCGCGGCCGGGCTCGGGGACGACGCGTACGCCATCACCCTCAGCGACAGCACTTGGGACAACGGCACCACTCTGATCGCCGCCCGTGTGGGCACGGCCGTCGTCAGCGTGCTGTCCACCGACGGCAGCGACAACGGCGCCGCGAGTGCCAGGAAGCTGACCGAACAGGTCGTGGCGTCGCTCAAGGCGAAGAGCGACACGGCGAAGCAGGGCTGACCGCCCGCCGCCGACCGCACCGCACTGACCCGCCGGGCACGCCTGGGCAGGACCCTCCGGTCCGCAGCACCATGTCGTTCCCGGCGGGCAGGCACAGGCATGCACAAGTGACGACGTCGTCGCTGAGGCGTCCGCGATGCTCCGCCCCATGCCCCATCAGGTTGCGCAGGCGACTACCACTCAAGGCGTACGCCCTACGACCCACGCCGGGCTCGCGGTAGTTCCTGCGACGCAACTCCGGAGTCGCCATCGCAGGTGACGACCGTGATCATCCCGCGGCCTAGCGTGTTGCACGTGATCGGGAGCGTGCTGCGGCCGCCCGAGTTCGGTCACTTCCTTCACGCCGCCCCGGAGCTTTGTCATGCCCAGAACACATTTTGCCGCGTGGGTGCCACCGGCCCTCACGTTCCTTCTCGGTTCATGGGGGCTCAGGCGCGAGAACAGCATGTGGCGTGACGAGGCGGCGACGTGGGAGGCGGCCCATCGGACCGTCCCCGAAATCTGGCACCTGCTGGGCCGGGCCGACGTGGTCCACGGCCTCTACTACTTCTTCATGCACGACGTTTTCGCGATCTTCGGCGACAGCCTCCTCACTCTGCGGCTGCCCTCCGTGCTGGCCATGACCGGCGCCGCCGCCCTGATCACCCGCCTGGCCTGCCAACTGGCCGGGAAGTACACGGGAGTGGCCGCGGGCCTGGCATTCGCCCTCCTCCCCGCGATCCAGCAGTACGCGCAGGAGGGACGCCCGTACGCACTGGTGACCGCCTGCGTGGCGCTGGCCTGCCGGCTGCTCGTCGCCGCCGTCGCCGGCCGAGGCCCGGGGCCAGGGCGCTGGGCGGCGTACAGCGCGGTGATGCTGTTGGCCGCACTGCTCAACTGGTTCTCCCTCCTGGTGCTGTTCGCACACGCCGTGACGATCGCCCTCGCCCGCCCGCCTCGCGCGACCGTCCTGCGATGGGCAGTCGCCGCATGCGCCGCCGTACTGGGCGCGTTACCCCTGATCGTGGCGAGCAGGGCCCAGTCGGGGCAGGTCGCCTGGATCCCCCCGGTCAAACCGGGGACGCTGGTCGGCCTCCTGGCGACGCTGGTCGCGGGCACGCTCTGTGCATGGCTCATACGATCAGGAGCGGTCGGCCGGGCCCACCGCGGCACCCGGATCTCGCTCACCACGCTCGCCCTGCCCCTGCTCGCGACTCCTCCGCTCCTGCTCCTCGCCGTCTCTCTGTCCCGCCCTGTCTACCTGGATCGCTACGTCCTGTTCGGCAACCTCGGACTTGCCCTGCTCATCGGTGGAGCGTGCCACGCACTCGCCGTCCGCATCCGGACATCGCCCCGGCGGACGATCGCCACCATCACGGCTCTGGCCTTCCTCGGACTGCTCCCCGTCCAGCTGACCCTGCGCAGCGCGAACGGCCGGATCGACGACGTGCTTGCCACGGCCGACAACGTCGCCGCGGTCCGTGAACAGGGTGACGCGGTCCTGTACATCCCCGCGGCGCGTCGCGACACCGCCCTGGTCTCACCCGCCGAATTCGCCGGACTCAATGACGTGGCACTGGTCAAGGACCCGCTGGCATCCGGCACCCTGAGCGGCAGGGAAGGCACACCGCGCCAGATAGCGAAGGCCATGCTGACCGTACGCCGCATCGTGGTCGTCACCGACGCGAGCGCGTCGTCCGCCGCCACGGCGCGCGACCGGACCAAGCAGCGCATCCTCAAGGCGTACTTCGCCCGCCGCTCCGAGACGAGCGAACGCGGCCGCAAAGTCGTGGTCTACCAACGCCGCCCTCGCTGAGCCGCGATCACCCGCCGTCAGGCCGTCACCGCCCGGGCACGGGTGGAGCAACCGGGCCCGCGGTGGCCCTTCGGGTGGAGGTCGATCAATTCTCCTTCAAGAACTTCCGCGCCAGCGCGTCGCCCTCTTTCACCGCGGCTCGGTGGCTCTCGATCGGCGATACCTCCGAGCCCTTGAACAGGAGATAGGTGACGCCGCCGGATGTTCCGCCGCCGCGCGGATCGGGGCGGATGCCGAGGGCCTTGGCGGTGGCGTACGAGGCCTCGCCGATGATGTCGCGGGGGCCCGTGTCGCCCACGACCGCGTACTGGACGCGGTCCTTGTAGATCACGGCAGCCACCGCGCCGCCACGGACGTCGTGGTCACGGTGGTTCCAGATCCGGCTGGCAGCGGGCACGACGACATACGGGAGCGTCTCGGCACTCAGGTGACGGCCGTCGGACTGCTGGTAGGCCGTGGTGGAGGAGAAGAGGGGGTCGGTGCGCCGGTTGCAGCGCACCCCGGCCCGGCCGTCGCAGTCGATGTCCATGTCGGCTTTCCAGAACACGGCGCCCCGCTTGCCACAGACGGGGATGTCGGCGCGGGTGCCCTCGTCGCTGCGGTAGCGCCCCTTCGACACGGGGATACATCCACGCACCTTGGCCAGCAGCTCAGCGGCGCCGACCGTGCCTTCGCGCGCCACCGGTGCGTGATGCGGGCGGGCGACGGCGACGGAAACGGGGTCCGACCCCGGTCCGGTGAGGCCGGCTGCCGAGGCATGCATGGTGGGGGCGAGCAGAGCGGCACCGGCCGCGGCCAGCGTGAGCGACTGGACACGCACGATAAGGGACCCTCTCCTGGGGGACACTGACGGGCACTCACCCAAACCTGGGGGGTATCTGACGGTGCGTCCACCGGAAGGGGGCCGGACGGTGCACGGGGGCAGGTCCCTGTCGGCGGAGTTCCGTCGGG
Source organism: Streptomyces sp. SAS_270 (assembly GCF_052543295.1). Classification (NCBI taxonomy): domain Bacteria; kingdom Bacillati; phylum Actinomycetota; class Actinomycetes; order Kitasatosporales; family Streptomycetaceae; genus Streptomyces; species Streptomyces sp. SAS_270. Next base: position 3,092 of record NZ_JBMNDS010000140.1, on the reverse strand, counting down.
CGCCCGGAGGGCGGACTCCGTGCGGCCGAGGACCGAAGCCGCACTCGGCTCCGGCCACTCGACCGCTCTCGCCGGCGCGGGATCTGCGACGACAGCGGTCCGCGCCGAGGGCATGAACTCCCCTGGGTAGAGGGCGAGTTCACGCCGCGTCAGGGATCAGCATACGTAGCCCGCGAGCGGTCCGGCGAACAGCCTCCACCCTCTTGATGCGAGCGCGTCAACGATGTCCAATAGGTACAGACCAATCCCGGTGAAGGGAGGCACGGCCGTGCGACGTGTTCCCGCCGCGGTCCTCTGCGGCTCACTGCTCGCTGTGGCGTCCTGCGGTTGGGGCGGCACGGACGACGGCCGGGGGGTCCGCCTGCCCTCGGCTCCGATGGGGGTCACCGCGGCGGCGGGCAGCGCGACCAGTGTGCACGTCATGTGGAACCGGGCGACCGGCGACCCGCATGTGACCCGGTACGAGGTGTATCGCGGCACCACGAAGGTCAAGGAAGTGCCTGGTGGAGAGCACATGGTGGACATCACCAGGCTCACGCCGTCCACGGCCTACGTCTTCACGGTCAGGGCCCTCGACGCCGACGGAAACGCCGGTCCGCCCAGTGAACAGGTGCGCGCCACGACACCGGCGGCGGTCGCGGCCGACCGCACGCCCCCGACCCGCCCCGGCCGGCTGCACGGCACGGCGGTCGGAAGCCGGGCGGCCCAGTTGTCCTGGGCGAAGTCGACGGACGACCGGGGCGTGGTGTCGTACGACATCTATCAGGGCGCCTCGAAGATCCACAGCGTCGGCGGCGGCCTGACCGCGACCGTCGTCACGGGCCTGCGGCCGGGCGCCCATTACTCCTTCACCGTGCGGGCGCGCGACGCGGCGGACAACGTCTCGCCCGCGAGCGACGCGGTCCGGCTCACCACCGCGCCCGGCTCGGACGACGGACGGGGCACGGCCCCCACCGGCTTTCGCGCGACGACCCATCGCGCGCAGGGGGCGTACTACCTGGACCTGTCGTGGGTGCCGCCGCGCGTCGACGGTGTGATCACGGAGTATCAGATCCACCTCGACAGGCAGCCCGCCACCTCGCTCGTCTGGGGCGGCACCGCACCCAGTGGCAAGGCCACCTACAGCTTCTACGTGGGGCGGGACGCCGGAGTCGTGCACCGGGTACGGATCCGGGCGAAGCTGCCGGACGGGACGTGGGGCGGGTTCACGGCGGAACGGACGGTGACCACCGGCGGTGACCACCGATAGCGCGAGCGTAGGGTGGCGCCCATGGCCCATAAGGAACCGAATGGCCTGCCCGGCGTCGGCGCTCCGCTGGATCTGTCGCAGCTGCGCACCTTCCTCGCCGTCCACCGCGCCGGGTCGTTCACGGCGGCCGCGCGACTGCTGGGCCTGTCCCAGCCGACGGTGACGATGCAGATGCGTGCGCTGGAGGAGCAGTTGGGCCGGGAGCTCTTCGAGCGTCGGCCTCGCGGAGTGGTACCCACGTCGGTGGCGGACGAGCTGGCCGCGCAGGTCGCCGCGCCGCTCGACGCCCTCGCCGTGGTCGCGGACCGCGGCGGGTCCGGACCCGATCAGCCGCCGGACCCGGTCCATCTCGCCGGTCCGGCGGAGATGCTGTGCACGCTGGCGCTGCCCGCACTGGCACCGCTCACCTCCCAGGGCGTACGGCTACGGGTCTCCACCGGCCTGACCGACGACCTCCTGGAGGGGTTGCGCGGCGGCCACTTCGACCTGGTGATCGCCACGAGCCGACCACGCGGCCGCACCCTGACATCGGTGGCCCTCTCTGACGAGGAGTTCGTGCTGGTCGCCTCGCCCGAGTGGGCCGAGCGCATCGGTCCCGCCCGGGTGGCCGCCGACGGTCCCGCCGCCCTGCACGGCGTTCCCCTGGTGACGTACGCGGAGGATCTGCCCATCGCCCGCCGCTATTGGCGGCATGTGTTCGGCGTCCGGCTCAGTGGCCAGGCGGCGATCACGGTGCCCGACCTGCGGGGTGTCCTTGCGGCGGTCGTCGCCGGCGCCGGGATCAGCGTGCTCCCCCGCTACCTCTGCCTCGCCGAGCTGGCCTCGGGTGCCCTGGTGCAGCTGCTGTCCCCCGAGGACCCGCCGATCAACACCGCGTACGTCACCCGGCGCCCCGGGATACCGGAGAACCCGCATGTGGTGCTCGTACAGGAGCGACTCCTCCAGGCGGGCCGCAGCTGGTGACACACGGGCCCACCCAGGCTCGTGCCGCGCCGCCCGGTCCCGAGACGGCCGGTTGTCCAGGTGTGCGTGAGCGCCTGATGCACGGCGCGTCGCGTTCGCCGTGAGAGCCCCCGGACGTCGGCCATGAGCGTCGGCTGTCAGCCGGCGTCCGTCGGCCGGACGAAGGAATCCGTCACCTGCCCGGGCTCTCCCCGAGTGCGGGCCCGGCCGGGGGCGCGTTGGCTCTTCCTGAGGCAGCACGGGCGTTTCCCAATCCTCGGCGGGCATCGGACGTACCGCCAACCGTGCCGTTGGAGGGCAGTCCTGTGCGTACTACTCAGATACTTCTCCGCTCCGGCCTGACCGTGGCCGCGGCCGCCGCGCTTCCGCTCGCCCTGGCCGTTCCGTCGGCGCTCGCCTCGGGGTCAGGGATCTCGGTGAGCACCAGCGGGACTTCGGTTTCGGTCACTACCAGCGCGTGTTCCAGCATGGCCACCGACGGCAGTTTCGGCAGCGCCGCGCTGCTGTCGAGCGGTCAGGCGAACTTCGCGCAAGGGCGCCAGGCGACTCTGTCCGGGACCAGCACGGCGCAGTCGGCCTCCTGGTCGAACGTGAGCGCCGGGACCTACACCGTCATCGTGCTGTGCACGGACAAGTCGACGGCCGGCACCCAGTCCATCATCGTCTCGACCCCCACGATCTCCGCGACAGCCACCGCCTCGCCCTCGCGCGGGGTCATGGGCGGTCTCGGCGGAGCCGCCAAGGACTACGGCACCGCCACCCTCGCGGGTGGAGGGGCCCTGGTGGCCGCGGGTGCCGTGGCGACGGCCTGGTTCCTGCGCCGGCGGGCCAAGCCCCACCGGCTCTGATCACTCGTGGCAGCGGCGGCCGCCCCCTCCCC
>NZ_JBMNDS010000139.1:0-13910 GCF_052543295.1 Streptomyces sp. SAS_270 | reverse complement strand
AACCCCCACCGCCCTACACCTATTTGGCCACCACCCAGGAGACCACCGCGACGGACTCAAGGGCAACGGCCCGCCACAGCGGGAGTCAGGCACCCCGGCAGGACTTGGCCAGGGCCGCAGGTGCGGACCACAACGTCTCCCCGGGTACTGGACACGCCCGTACTCCTCCCGTGGCGGTGGCAGCGAGGCATTCCCCGATCCCGTCGGCGACCGCGGGGACACGGCCATGCCGTTGCAGCGCGCCCGCGACCTTGCGCAGCGACTGCAACAGCCGATCGCAGCCCACTTCAGAGACGAACGCGAGGACCCGGCCCGCGACTTCCGCGGCCACCTCCCACTCAGGCCGCTCCCTCACCGCATGCTCGACGGCAACGTCAGCCGTGCACAGGACGCGATTACGGGCGAAGCCATCGCCGTACAGGAGGACCACCCGCACCGCCCCGACGGCAGCACGTTCACGCTGGCCGAAGCCGACACGGCCAAGACACTCCAGACCCACGACCTCACCACACACAAAGAAATCCAACCAAGCCGGCTCGGCTGTGCGGCAGGCCCGTGCCCTTCCCCGGGAGCGGGCCTTGCGCGGGCGAGTACGGATAGTTCTTGGTGGTCACCGCGGTTGGAGGAGAGATCGCCGCTCTTGCCGATGATGATGTCATTGGCGCCGTTCCAGCCCGAGACGAGGTTGAGGCCCGGCTCGATCTCGCGGTCACTCAGATAGCGGGCGACGAAGTCTGCTGCGCGCGGAGCATGGCCTGGTAGACGGGGTGGGAGGCGCTGCGGGTGAATCGCGTCGACAGCCTGGCCGTGCTTGGCCGACAGCCTGTAGGCGATTTCATCGGCCGGCTCGGCGTGGACGCAGCCGGGGCAGGAGCGGGGCGAGCCCGCTCACGGCCGCTGGAGCCCGGGTGGATTCCGGACTCCACCCCACCCATCGCCCTTCCGGCACACGGACGGTCAAGCAGATGTCAGCGTGCCTGGTCGTCAGGGGCTGCCTCAAGCCGGGCCAGCAGCTCCTCGAGTGCCGACATGGCATGGCCGGTGCGGCGGCCTTCGGCCAGGCAGTCGTGCAGGGATTCGACGTCCTGGGCGCGGACCTTGCCGCCATGGTGGAATCGATTGAACGCCTGGTAGTCCAGCGGCAGCATGTCCTGTTCGATGTTCTGGTGCGTCTGAGCGGTCTCGCGCGGGCCCATGGCCTTGGCCATCTGTTGCCCCGTCTCGCCGTGGCGCGGGAGAGTCATGATCTCGGACTGGGCGCTGCAGGCCAGATTCCACAGCTCCTCGTCCCGCGTCAGGGTCGCGAAGTCGGGCCAGCCGGCGAGCTCGCCGGCCGCGTACACAGGCGCGGCGGCGTTCAGGAAGACGTCGTCGACGGCTCGGGGGATCTGCGCACACTGCGAGTGACCGCTGCGCTCGTACAGAGAGGTGAACCGCTCGGCGGCAGCCGCATTGCCGGTCTCGATGCGGAAGCCGATCCGGTTCGCCGGATGCCGGTAGCAAACGCTCGCCTGCGCCAGTGTCGCCGGGTTGGTCGGCGGATGCACGGGCAGGTCGGCCGCGGCCTGATGGCTGAGCATGCCCAGGAACCCGTGACTGAGCCGGTCCTCCTCGATGCCCAGGGCCTGGAGGTGGTGCTCGCGGACACCGAGGCCGAAGCCGCACATGACGACATGTGCGTCGCAGGAGGCCCGGACTACTTTGCCCAGGCTGCGCAGCAACTCGGTTCCCTCCTGCGTCCGGCTGGTATGGCCGTCCAGCGTGATGATGACGAACTCGAAGCCTGTACCCGCCAGTTCCGTCACGTCATCGGCGACGCGGTATTTGCCGAAGGTCTTCAGTTCGGTGTCGTCGTAGCAGTACAGCTGCTGTGTGGAGCCGAGCGCCCCCTTGCGGCCCGGCCGTACCAGGAAGGTGATGTCGGCTCCCCCCAGCCCGAGGTGGTAGCCGACGGGCAGCCCCGTCGCTCCAGCGCCGACGATGAGGACGGATGAGGTGGTCATGCGAATGCCTCCGGTTGAACAGTGGTTGGTCGGTCTGGTTGATGCAGGAGTGCTCGGAGTCAGCCGAGCTCGGCCAGGCATCGGGCGGCCGGGGCGGTGTGCTCCTCGATGCACCGCGCTGCCTGCATTGCGGGGGCAGGGACGTGATGACTGTGGCTGGATCAAACACGCGCAGTCAGCCATCTCCGGGGTGAAGCGGTCGAGGTCGCCGCCTGCAGAGCGCGCCACCGCTGCAGATCACGGCCTTACAGATCTCGGCCAGTCCCGGCTCGCGCAGCCGTAGTGCCGGCGCGGAACGTCGAGTTTGTGCGCACGCGTGTGAACCATGAGCGCTTTCCTGAAATGACGATCCATATGTGAAACATTGTGTCAGAGTAGGCGTAGGTGTTCAGGACTGCAATTTTGAGTCACTCCTGCAGTAGCATCGGCGGCGTGACCCCAGCCGTGACCCGAACCAGCACCCGAGACATCGCCCGCAGTGCCGTACGGGCCGAGCTGGCCCAGGTGGCCTTCGACCTGGTCCGCCGCGAGGGGTACGAGAACGTCACCGTGAACGACCTCGCAGCCGCCGCCGGCGTCTCGCGGAGCACGTTCCTGCGCTACATCGGCAGCAAGGAGGAGGCCGTCCTCAGCGCCTTCGACGCGCACGGCGAGCAAGTCGCGGAGGCACTGCGCGCCCGCCCTGCCACCGAGGACGACTGGACCGCGCTACGGCGTGCACTGGACACCTTGATGGAGCGCTATCGGCAGGACCCGCAGAGCGCGCTCGTGATCACGCGGCTGGTCCAGGACACCCCGGCGCTGTGCGCGCGCCATCTCGAGAAGCAGAAGGGCTGGCGGCCGACTCTCGCCAAGACCCTCGCCGAGCGCACCCGCGAGGCCGAGCCGACGACGCTGGCCCACGCCGCACGCGCCGCCGCGGCACTGGAATGCCTCGACGTCGCCCTCGACCACTGGACAGCCTCCGACGGCCGACTGGATCTGCCCGGCCTCCTGGACGAAGCGTTCGCCGCTCTGACCTTCTGACACTGCCCCCAGCACTCCTGACCCTCTACAACAACATCCCCCACCTCCGCGAACTGCGCGCTGGCGTGGCCCCTCACCTGCTCGAAGCCGCGGAGCAGTGACCCATGTCGCTCCGGCCGAGGGAGGGCGGGGGCCTGGGGAGGCCGAACGCGCCCCTCCTCGGACCCGAGCAGGAGCATCTGTCTGCCCAATCGCCAGTGTCAGCAGGCTTCGGCGCGTTCGGCCTGGGCCGTGGTGTGAGCCAGACGGTAGGAGTCCGTACCGGTCTGGATGATCGCCCCGTTGAAGGTCAGTCGGTCCACGACCGGCGCACACAGGCACGGGTCGGTGAGCTGGAGCTGACCAACCGCCCCGGCAGACAGACGCCGAGCTTCACAGTCTTCTCCTTCATGCGCGACGTAACCAACCTCACCCGGCGCCTGCTGTGGGTCTCCGTCGCGAGGACGGCGGGGCATGGCGATGACTGACAGCAAGCGGCCTGGCGTCGGAGACGAGGTCGAGCACCAACCCGGATGTCGAGCGATCGTGACGGACGTCAGCCGTGGTGTGCCCATTCTCCGGGCCACTGCTCGTTCCGAGTGGCCGGCCGACAATCCAGACCAGCTCGTTGTGACGCGGACTCGGCAGGAGCGCATCGAGTCCGGAGCATGACCCATCGCCAGTGGGTCAGAGGCACCTGTCTGCTCTGCCGTCGCTCCGATCGGCTCGTGGTCTTCATAGGACCAGTCGAAGTAGGCGAAGTATCGGCCCCGGCATTCACTTGCGAGGACTGCGCGTGGTGTCGCGGGGTCGTCCGCTCCTACCACCAGCAGCGGGACACTGCTCGGCAGGTCCGACAACCACGGGCGCCTTCAGTACACCGACCGCACCATCGAATACAGCATCTCCGCCACCCCCGGCCGCCGCACGGTCGAGGTCTACGACGCCGAAGCCCACCTCGCCGACGAAGCCGCCGTAAACGCAGCAGAGCAGCAGGTGGTAGCCGGCAACGGCTACCACCTTTACCTGATCAGCCTCCAAGCGGACATCGACGTCACCGTCACCATCCGCATCTGGGACACCCCACCCGCCCCGCCGTCCGACGCCGAGGGCCACTCCCTCCTCACGCTCGAATCCGAGACCGAAAACACTCATCGTCGACCAGCTCACCCTCGGCCCCTCCGGCCGGATGCCCCTCCCCCGCCCCGGCGTCTACAAAGGCCACGCCCGGTGGACCGGCCGCCAGACCGCCGCGAACTACCACGACACCTAGACACGGACTGAGGCTCGGCGCCGGCGGGGCTACCGGGGTCGCAGGGCGTGGAGATCCGGCAGATGGCGTTCGCCGACGTGGGGCAGGGTGGTCTTCCGTTCTTGGCTGTCGCACAGACGTACGCGCTGCCTCGGTGGGGACGAGTCCCTCTCCACGACGATGTCCTGGATGTCGGGCCAGGCCCACTTGCGCACCCGCACCACCCCGACCACGGCGATCCCGCTCGCCCGCACCACCGTGCGGGCGCGCCACAGGGACAGGGCCCACACGCCGTCGACGATGGTCAGAACTCCTATCAGGATCGCCGCGACCCAGCCCGGCAGGTCGTTGATGACCACCTCGAGCACCCCGCACGCCAGCATCAGCGCGATGAGCGCGAGCACCTTCAGCCGCGCGCGTCTGTCGGCGCGGTACTCCCGCAAGATCACACCCGTCACGCCCGTCACCCCCATGCCCCGCCCCCCGAGTGGCCTACTTGGCGGCCCAGTAGCCCAAGTTGTTCCGGTTCCCCTCCGCCGCCCGGCGCGGCGCTTCCGGCGATCCCAGCAGACCGTACGGCAGATACCCGGACCGGACACCGAGTTCCCACCCATGGACCTGGACGGCGAGGCAGGCCAGGGCGAGGGTGCCCAGGGGCAGGAGGGACCGGGGCGCCGGATCACCGGCATCGGCCTCGACGCTCTCCCGGTAGGCGACCAGCCGGGCGACGAGGGCGTCCTCGAAGGCGTGCTGGTCGTCGTCGAGGAGTACGCGAAGCAGCCGCTGGTCCGCGCTCAGCGCGTCGCCGACCTCTTCGAGCCGCCGGACGGCCTCCACGCGCTCCCCGGCATCGGGCTTGCGCAGCGCAACCGTCGGCCAGTCGCGGGGCAGATGCCCGGCCGCCTCGGCGAGATAGGGGCACAGGGCGTCCATGGCGGCGAGGTCGGCGGGGTCGGAGACGGAGCTGTACCGGTTGTAGGGCACGCCGTCACGGATGGCGGGCGCGTAATCACCGCGCAGCAGCAGCCCGGTGCCCCGCTCCCAGTCCCACACCTGCCCGCTGACGACACACATCTCGAACATGTCGAGCCAGGTCCGCGCGGTGGGCGCCTCCTTGACAACGTCCCGGAAGGTGATGGGCCCGTCCCCGAACTCGTCGTCGTCCGGGTCCGTGCTGATCCGCTCCCCGACGAGCGGGAACCGGAGTTCCTGGTCCCCGTTCGGGAAGCACATGATGCTCAGCACTCCGTGCACACACTCCGCGGCAGTGACGGCGACCGCGCCGGCCGCGGCGTCGAGCCCGGGCTCCGTCACCGTTCGCGCGGCAACATGATCGAGCAGTTCGTCCGCCATGGCCCGGATCAGCGTCGGCGAGATGCTCCCGTACCGCAGCGAGTGCCACCGCGTGTAGGCCCGCCCGTCGATGTCGTCCAGCGCCTCCGCCAACCGCTGCCCACCGACCTGATGGCATGTCACATCCCGCACGCGCCCCGTCCCTTCATGAACTCCACGACTGAACGAAGCACGATATCAACGGGCAATGACAGCACTGACAGCACTGTCGCAGTGCGCCCGCGAGCGGAGACGCCGGCGGATTCGGGCGCGGCATGAGCGACGGAATTCAGCACTAGCCAGTCCTCCGTCCGGCGTCGCGCACGAGTCACACCCGCGGCGCTCAATCCCCTCCCCCGCGACCTGTCCCACCACCCGCTTCTCCTCTCCCAAGGACACGGCCACGATCGCCGCTAGGCCGGCGGTGACGGCGTCGAGGTCGAGGCACAGGCCCTGCGCGAAGGCGAGGATCGGGGCAGGGGCGTCCCGCTCGGCCTCGCGCACCCACGTCAACACCTGGTCTCCACTGCAATGTTGGACCAAGTCGAAGGCGCGGGCGAGGTCGCAGGTTCGGGCGATGGCGGGGCAGGCCAGGCGGGCGGCCAGGAGTGAGTCTTCCTCCGCGCGCGTCAGAGCGCCGCGGGGCAACATGATCCATTTGGTGATCTTGCGTGGGCGGGGAATGGTCCCGCGGGGCGCCTGAGTCGGGATCGTTGGCGCGGCGAGCAGGCCCAGCAGGTGAGTGCGGCCGGTGGGGAACTGCAGGGCCCGGCAAAGGCGTTGGCCAGGACGGCCGCCGAGGAACGTCGCGACGGCCCACATCCGACGCTGTGAGCCGGTATCGCTCGCTCAGCTCGGGGACCTGCTCGACGAAAGTCCGCCTGCGGCACTCGGGCCGGTCGCAGAAGAACCGACGCACCTGTAACGAAAACACCAACTGCCTTCCTGCGACTGGACGTTCGGCCAGACGACGCCGATAGCGGGAGTGCCCACGGCGTCCCGGCCGGCCGCAGCTCGGACAGTGGGGCGGGCGTCCACAGGCCGCCGCCTCGACAACGCCCCCTCCGGGGCGGCGTGCACCGCCGTGACCTGAACATCGATCCCGGGAAAGAGCACATCCCGACCGCCACGCCCCCCATGCCGTGTGACCAGCGCTCCGCGCAGGCTGGCCGCGGGCCCGGATCCCGCTGCCGCGAGCGAGGTGCCCACGAGCGAAGGACGCGTCATCTGGACGCGCTCAGCCGAACCGGAACCGCCCCTGGTGGTCGGAAGTCAGGACGAGGCGCGCCATCTGACAAGCGGCGCGGCCGCGGATATCACGGGGGCGTCCACGGAGGAGCCTGCAGACCAGCCGACCACTGTGGCGCAGGAAGAGGAACTGGCCCGCACGGGGGGCCAGACCTATACCGCGGACGGGACCGAACCGGCCGCACTGTGGCCCCTGCAGCCCGCGAGCGGGTCGATCGACTTCGCCGCCTGTGAAGCCAACCCGCTGGGAAGCGCGAAGGAAGGCGTGGTCCTCGACCACTTCAACTCTGCCGGCATGGGTTCAACACCCTGACGAAACTCGACGGCCGAGGCCGCATCGAAGGCCAGGTGAAGTTCACCGAGATCGAGGTGGGTACCGGCTTCGCCGGTGACCGAACGGCCAGGATCTACGTCAAAACCAAGAACCTGCGCGCCTCCGGCGTCTTCATCCCCTCCTTTGGGACCAAGATGACCATCCGCCCGGGGGCGGGCGGCGACCCCCGGCACCCCGGGTCCTGTGTCGCCAAGATGGATACCGGGCGCACCTACACTGACAACATCGGAGCCTGGGGCGACAAGTTCCTCGTATACGAGGTCAGCTCACCCGAGGCGAAGGCCGACACGACCCGTATCGACAAGGTCGCCGCCTGCACGTTCCAGACGCACTACAAGGTAGATGGCAACCGGGGCGCCTCTCCCTGGAGTAACGGCCCGGACGGCGGGCTGCGCTTCGACTCCGCCGCCTACATTAACCCCTACGGCAAGCAGGGCGCCGTCTTCGACCGGATCACCCCGGTGATGCGCTACAGCCGCACCGATGCAGCGGTCAAGGGTGTCGCCGAGCACGTCTACGACGCCATCTACGCCCCGCAGCTGACCTATCCACAGAAGAACGACAAGGACATACCGGGCAACATATGGAACGGCGAATGGCAGCCGCTCCACCGGAACTACCGGAAGTTCAACGCGGAGTCGAAGAAGACTTCCGCACAGAACCGGACGGCGAAGAATGCCGCGTGTGCCGGGCTGACGAACGGCCAGGACGAGCAGTGTGACGAGTTCCCGTTCGCTTCGACGAAGGAAGGGGCCGGCAAGGGCGACGGCAACTTCTCCGTCCGGTACGTTCCACAGGCCGACAACTCGGCAGCCGGGTCCCGGCTGAGCCAGTGGTACGGCCAGGATCGCATCCTTGACGGCGACGCCTACGGCATGTCTGTCGACCGACCCACTCTCAGGGGCCTCCCGTCGCCCGCGAGGCCCCTGAGGCGCGGCTCACGCCACCGGGACGAAGAGGAAGTGATACGCCTCCAGCCCGGCGATCGGGTCCTCGTGGCCCATCAGCTCGCCGAAGCGGGCTGCGGCCGTGGCGCCTCCGGCACGGAACACCCGCAGCCGATAACGGCTGTCGGCGGGAAGCGTGAAGGAGAACTCGGGCCCGTCGATGGTGCACACCACCAGATCTCCGCTACCGCTGTGGTAGTCCCATTCGCCCAGCCCTCGAATTCGGCGCCGAGAGGCTCGGACAAATCCGGGCCAGCCGCCAGCGTCACCTCAGCCTCATGCTCCTGCGCCTCGCTGCGTACCAGCACCGCACTCTGACTGACCTGCACGGGCTCTCGGTCGACCGGAAGATCCGTCCAAAACGGCCGCTCCGGTTCCCCGGTCCGCCGGTTCGCGTCGATCCCGAAAATAGAACGCTCAACAGACACCGTTCCGGCAACAAAGTCAGCGCATTCACCCATGCAGCCGACCCTACAACCGGCCACACAGCGAAACGACGCCGGATCAGCCACCCCGCGAAGCGGTGCACGACCACGGTCACCGAGTCGGTGAGGTAGCGGTCCGGGCCGTCGAAGGCTGCGAGATCGAAGACCATCCGCGCCTCGCCGTGTTCCTGCGAATCCTCCAGGCTCATCGCCGGCCCGCCGGGGAAGAGCCGGTGGAAGGCGGCGCAGCGTTCCAGCGCGGACCGCAGGTCGCGGGTTCCCGCACCGCACCAGGCCGCCGGGCGGCTGCGCTGGCTGGTCCCACCCGACGGCACCGGTGCGCTGTTCGTTCCCGCCGCCGTGGAGCTGGCCCTTGATCTGGCGCTCGGAAGACTCGCTGCCCAGGCCAACACGAGGCGACGGTGCCCGACGTGCGAGGTGCCGACCGCGGGACCCCGCGGCCGCAGTGGCGGCCATCCGGACTGGCCGGCGCACCCGCCGCTGAGGACGCCCCAGTTACACAATCAAGGGCACCACTGTGCGGCGTCCTCAGCATGTGGGCTGGCGCCCCAACGGCAGTTCGACGGCGCGTTCCCACCGGCCCGGGCTCGGCATCGCGGCCCGGTGCTGGTGCTGCTGCTGCCCGGTCATTGCCGGGCCTACGCAGGCGAGGGCAGCCCACTGCGCGTCCCGCGCACCCGGAAGCATCCGGCCACTGGCTTGCCACTCCCTGACGAGGGCGGTGTAGATGGGCGGGTCCCCTTGGGACGTCCCGGTGCATTCGTAGTACGGCGTCTGTTGCCCCGTGTCCTCCCAGAGGACACGCCCGGTAGAGACGGTGCAATCCATGATTCTGCAACGGGCCCACGTACGCGGGCGGTACGCCCTCGTCCTGGTATACCCCCATCGGATGAGGCTGCACCGCATGGGGCCATGCGATAGTCGGACAACCTTGTTGCCGCGGTGCCGGCTCGCCCCCCGCGGGGGGCGTGGGGAGGAGTGACCCGCGCGCAGCATGGATACCTTGCGCGCCCGGTCGTGCACCGGTTGAGCTGCCGTAGCGCGGGCGGAGTTGGGTACCCCCAACTGAGCTGGTGGATGTAGGGGGTGCCTGTGCCGAACGGCGTGGTGAAGTGGTTCGATCCCGACCGGGGTGTGGGCGTCATCACCCCGGACGGCGCTGCGCCCGATGCGGTCGCCTACCGCTCAGCGATTCTCCGCCGGGCCGATCGCACGCTGGTCGAGGGCGAGCGGGTGCTCTTCGACCTCACCCAGGACTCCACGGGCATCCGGGCCGACAACATCCACCGACTGCCCCCGGGGACGTGCTGTCCGCGCGAAGAGGGATCGGCAGAGCACACCCACGCGGGTCCGCCCGCAGACCGGCTCGCGGCATGCGACGGTGCATGAGCTCTCCTTGCACGAGGGCCTGGCGCGACCCGGCCAGCGGCGCACGGGACGGTTGGCCGCCGCGAGCCAGGACGCGCCCCCACCGGCCGCCGACACAGCACGCCAGAGCGGCATCCTCGTCTGCACCCGTACCGGGCCAACGATGCGCACCGGATAGAGAAGCGCTCCTGTCAGCCCCGTGCCCGAGCGACGGCTTGGCCGGTGCACGAGCCAGAACGTCCCTGGACGACATCGACGTGATCATCTTCTGTGGTCCCAACCGTCCCCACCCCCGGCCCCCGGATGACGGTGAGTGAGCGTTCAAGATGCGCGGGTGCGGGCACGCTGTTTCGCTGGTGGCCCGTTCTTCCCCGTCACCCAAGGAGTGATCATGAGCGTTGCAGGAGAGTCCGGCGGTCGTGCCCAGCAGATACGGCAGAAGGCGCAGGAGATGGAACGGGCCGCGGAGCGTGCCACTGACCCGGATGAGCGTCAGCGACTCAAGGACAAGGCCCGCCGGCTCAAGGAGCAGGGCGAGCAGCAAGGCGGCACGGCCAGCGGTGACCCTCGCCCCATGGCGTAACAGCCCTTGCACACGCACCAGCCGGTGGCCACCCCCGCGACCCTTCCCGCGCGCGAGGCCACCGGCCGGTCATTTATGCCTGCGCCAAGGCCGACAAGACTCCGTCAGGGTGCGCAAGATCTGTACTGCGTCTTCGGTGCCGATGGCTACTGCCCCACCTTCCCACCTCCGAGACCGAGGTGGGCCGACCCGGACTTCGCCATCCTGGGTCAGCCCACCCCTGTCTTCGTACGCCCGCCAGGCCATGCGGCCAAGGCACCACGACGCACGAACCGCCGCTTCATCCAGTTGCTCCTGCGTCTCGGATCGCCCGACTGCTGCGAGCGAGACGACCGGCTCACCATCGTCGAACGCAACGAAACTCAGGCAACTTCGCAAGGACAACGCCGAGTTAGCAACGAACGAGCACCTCAATGCCGCCTCGGTGTTCTTTGCCCGGCGATGTCCACCCACACCGCTCCGAAGCCATGATCCACCTCGCGATGATCGACCTCATGGCCCGCAGACCCACCGGCGAAGCCACCCTGAACTGGCGCGGAAACTAAGCCGGTACCAAACACAAATCCCCGGACCAAACGCTCAGTTGGGCGTACAGCGACCAATAATGATCGTCGGCGCCGTCGTTGCCCCAGCCTGGGCGCCAGCAGTCAAACACCGTTAGCGGCTGCTCGTTGGCCTGGTCCGAACCGTCACTGACCCAGCCCGCCACGTCCAGGCACAGGCCGCTCTTGTAGTTGATGATGAAGTATTGGCCGTCGCGGCCGCGGGCGCCGCCCAGCCCCCATTCCTGGTTGTCGTTGTCGGGCACCCAGTTGCACCAGTACGTCGACACGCGGGTGGTCGCCGCCACCTGCCTGTAGCCGGGCAGGTCCAGGCACTGCCTGCTCTGCACGTTGACGATCTCGTAGTAGTTCGTGTCCCCGATGGTGCGGGTGGGGACCAACGTCCACTGCTGGTTGTCGTCGTAGGAGTTGATGCATTTGTACTGCGCCACCGGAGTGCCGGCGGGCACCGCGCCGGTACCGGGCAGGTCGGCGCACTTCCAGGTGGATGTGTTGGTCAGTACGACCGGGCTGGCCGCATGAGCGGGCTGCACTACGAACACCACCGACAACACCGCCGCAGCGGCCCCATTGAGCACCTGAAAAAGCCTGCGCCTGGACATGACGGATTCCCCCATTGTGGGCGTCTGGCACGCGACATGGCGAGTGTGGCGGCCAGGCTCGCGCAACGGCAAGGAGCCGGCCCGAGGGAAGCCGCTACGCCCGGGATACCCGCGGGCGCTACCGCTGGGTGACGATGATGTCGGCCAGCTCGAATCTGGTGGGGAGTTCGTTCCCGCCGCCGCGAGCGGGCGCGGCTACCGGGCGAGCGTGACCGTGACGGGTTCGTCGGCGCAGGCCGGCCAAGGGAGACCGACTCAAGCGCGAGGAGCGGCCGCAGCCGCTGGAGCACCCGGCACACCGTGGCCGAGACCCCGATCAGCGGCGCGAGCTGCCGCATGGTCAGGTTCGTCCGGTAGTGGACCGCCACCATCAGCACCCGCCCGGTCAGCGGCAGACACCACGGTCGTCCGATACGCGGCCCGTCGCCACCTCGCTCCCGCACCACCTTCACCAATCCCTCGAACTGCTTCATCCGCAGCCCCGTGAACGTCTCCACCCACAACGGCTCAGGCCTCAACACCCCACGCATATAAGGGAAATGCCCAGATCACAGCATTCTGCAACGCGCTTTAGTGCAGTTCGGTTACAGAACGGTCGCGCCCCGCACCACCGATCCGCACAAGGATTCCAGGCATCGACACACTGACCTGGATCAGTCGTCATACTCACCTGGTCCATCGGGAATGTACGGGGAATTCCATGCGCCGTTCCATCGCGGCTGTCGCCGCAGTCGTCACGCTCACCGCCACCCTTGTGGCATGCGGGGGTTCGGACGGGGGCAGCGACAACGCCGGGCCCACGGGGCCCACGAAGGGCGCCGGCTCCAGCAGTACCGCCCAGCCAGCCGGCGAGCAGTCGCCCGGCGCCACCACCGGCAGCACACAGGCGCCGGTCGGCAAGCTCGGCGACACCCTGAAGCTGGTGGGGATGGAAGGCAGCCTGAACGGCACGGGCACGATCGAGGCGGACTTCACGTTGGAGAAGTTCGACAACCACGCCAAGTCGGCGATCGGCGTACTCGAGCCTGCCGCCGAAAACCGCCTCGTGGCCGCCAAGTTCACCATCGTCGAGACCGGTACCGGCACCTACCAAGACTCAGGGTTTGCAGGGGCGAACGTCGTCGACGCAAACGGGCAGGAATATCAGGGCAAACCAGGAATTCCCACCGCCGGGGATGCCCTGGGTCCCAACATGATCATCAAGCCGGGCGAGCGGGTCACCGGCTGGATCGTCTTCGAGGTGCCGAAGGACGCGGAGATCACGTCCGTGACGTACGTGATGGAAAAGGTCGGGCCGGACCCCGCACGTACGGGCAAGTGGACCCTCGACTAAAGATTGTCCCGTAAGTTGATCTTGGCGTTGGCGGGGATGACGCTTGGGCTTGCGAGCCCGTTCTCTATACCGGCGAGGGCGAGGTCGTACAGCCGGGCGATGCCGCGCATGGCGTGATGGACACCGTCGCCTTTCAGCCGGCAGTCGCGGAGGATCTTCCAGCCCTTCATGCAGGCGAAGACGTGCTCGACGCGGGCCCGATCTCGTTTGTGAGAGCGGTTGTGTTCCTCGTTCCATGCTGCAAGCTCTTCGCCCTTGCGGCGGCAGTGCGGAATGACCGGGCTGGTGCCCTGATAGCCGCCGTCGGCAATGGTCATGGTGTTGCCGACGGCGGCCTTGGCGCCGGATTCCTCCCAGCCCTTGGACTCGTGCCGCTGCCGGGCAAGGGTCGGCCGACCCTCGCGACCAGGCGGGTGTGGGCGTCGGTCACGACCTGATGGGCGGTGGAGTACCGGCAGTTCTTCGGCTGCTCGGCGATTGAGCGGTCGCGGGTGGGCACGAGGGTTCCGTCCACGATGCCGGGCGGTTGAGCCAGGCCCTCCCCGCGATCCAGGGAGCCGCCACGGCCTGAGGGTGTGTTCGATTCCAGACCACGAGTCGCGGTACACCCCCGCCGCGATACGTCGGGCTGACGCTCCGTCAGGGCACGCCTCCCCCCGGCACCGGCTCACCGTCTCACGCTCCGACTCAGTCGCCTGCGTATCTCCCGTGCGTCGCCGGCAGTTTGAACGCTTGATACCGCCGCGACATCTGATGAGTCCGGTGTCTGCGCCAGCCCTGACCACGGCGAAGGGTGTCCGTCGGCTCGTGCCGACGCTCGGCCTGGGAACACCCCTGCGGCGGGAGCTGTGCGTGTTCGTCGACGCTTATGCGGACCCCGCCGGCCGGATCGGC